>CAXUND010000048.1:0-21733 GCA_964252445.1 uncultured Acidobacteriaceae bacterium
TTCGACTCTTAATCGACAGGTTGTAGGTTCGATTCCTACCGCGTCCACCAATGCAATGTTTCGACGCCTGCCCGCTTGCTGGAGGCGCGCGTGTTCGACCGGTCGGATGAGAGACCGGAGTCGCGCAGCCGCGTCCACACAGGACTAAGGTGAGGCTGATGCCGGCCGTGTTCTTCATCGGTCACTTGCAAGACACTGTCGCCTCTATGTGTGCACTACCGCGAGAAAGCGACTTTAACCCTTCCTGATCAGTCGAATGGTGACTACACATCTGAGCGGCCGGACGCCTAAGCCAAGGCTGTTCAGCCTCCAGGCGCTTACGCTTCCGGTCCTCCTCACGTGAACTAGAATGCTTGGATAGAGCACAACCGAGCGTATTCATGCTCTAAACAACGAAAAAACTTGACACTGCTGCTTCTCTACGCGCTAAATGGGCAGGTCGATCGCTGTCACAGGTGAGATTGGCTACTGTGTCACCCGATCAGATAGAAGACTTTGGGAGGCTCACCTTTGATCACCTGGCCTAAGAACGCTTCGCTCCTGCTCAGCGCAATCATGATGCTTCTTTTTGCGCCACTCCTGCTTCATGCCCAGGTCACTACGGCCGACGTCGTCGGCTCAGTGGCCGATCAGAATGGCGCCACGGTAGCCGGAGCTACGGTAACGGCTACGGACGTGGCGACCGGTGAGGCAAAAACCACAACCACGGCCGAAAACGGCGATTTTGCTTTCACGCTCCTGCAGATCGGCACCTACAAAGTGAGCGTCCAGGCAGCAAATTTCAAGGGCTACACGACGACACTCGCGTTGGCCGCAGGCGATCGGGCGCGCGTCAACGCGGTCCTGACCTTAGGGCAGGTGACGGAGACGGTCGAGGTGCAATCGACGACCCCGGCGCTGCAGAGCGACACCTCGACCATAGGCACGCTGATCACCAGCCAGGCGACCCAGGACCTTCCCCTGAACGGCCGCAACGTGCTCAACCTGATTACCACCTCTGCCGGAGTGACGGGAGGGCTGGGCAACTCGCTGGCCAGCGGGACTCGGCCGGACGATCGGCGTCAGGGCTCGAACTTCGCCGCAAATGGTCAGAGTGATGAAAACAACAACAACCTGATTGACGGCATGGACAACAACGAGCGCTTCATCGGCAGCGTGGGCGTACGACCGTCCATCGATGCAATCCAGGAAGTACGAGTGCTCACCAACCTCTACACGGCAGAGGTGTCCCGCTCTGTAGGCGGGGTCGTGGACCTGATCACCAAATCGGGAACCAACCAGTTTCATGGAACGGTGTACGAGTTCCTTCGCAACGACAAGCTGGACGCCAGGGACTACTTCTCTACTTTCGGTCCCAAGCCGGAGCTGCGGCAGAACCAGTTCGGGGGCAGTGTGGGCGGCCCCATCGTAAAGGACAAAGCATTCTTCTTTTTCGACTATGAGAACTTCCGGCTGGTGCGAGGAATCACGCAGACCTCGACGGTCCCCACGCTGTTTGAGGAACAGAATCCCGGGAACTTCTCCGATCTCGGTGCGGGATGCACGGTCGTACCGACCACATCGATCCAGACGATTGGGCTGAACTACTTCAAGCTTTACCCCGCGCCAACCTCCACTCCCGCCATCCCGGGAAACTGCGCGCCACCGACGAACAACTTCACCTACACAGCCGGCCAGACCCAGTTCACCTCCACCTATGACGCCAAGGTCGACTATCGCTTCTCGGCGAGGGATTCCGGCTACGCGCGCTACACCTTCAACAACGTCAACTCGTTCATACCTGGCACGTTTCCGTCAGTGAATGGGGTGAACCCGGGCGCAGGACCCTATGGAGCTAACTTCGCCGGACCGGCGACGGACCAGGAGCAGAACGGTGCACTGAACTACACACACTTATTTGCTTCCAACGTCATCCTTCAGCTTGGGGTTTCCTACCTCCGGCTAAATAACGAATCAAAGACAGTCAACTCCGGCCTGGCTGTCGCAACCGCGTTTGGCTTTCCCTGCAATGGGACCAGCTGTATCAACCTGCCCGGAGACGTGACCAGCTCCGGTCTGCCGAACATCTCCTTCTCGCAACCCTATGGTGCGCTGGGTGATGCTGATTATGTCCCCCTGCTTGACCAGAACAACACCTTTGAGTACGTCGGTTCAGTGTCGGTGATCAAGGGCAACCACAGCATGAAGATGGGTGCAGGGCTCATCCGGAGGCAGGCGCAGGAGTCGCAAAGCGCCCACCCACGGGGGCTGATCAATATCCAAAACAACTACACGGGCAATTCTTTAGGCGATCTGCTGACCGACCAGGCGGCGAACGTCACCAGGAACTATACGGTGGATACACCCGCGTTCCGCGCCTGGGAAGACTCGGTCTTTTTTCAGGATGATTGGCGGGTGACTCCCCAGATGACCCTCAACCTGGGATTGCGCTACGACGTTTATACCCCGTTTACAACGGCCAACGGAGCCTTCTCCAACTTCGATCCGCAGCTGAACCTGCTTGTCGGTCCCTCTTTGCCTGGAGCTCAGAAATCAAACGCGACAGCGGGAGTAAAGACCGACTACGGGGATGTGGCACCGCGCCTGGGATTTGCCTATACGGCTCGGCCTGGTCTGGTGGTGCGTGGCGGATGGGGACTGACGTTTTTCCCCGGCAACTCTACCTCCGGAGCCTTCATGAAAAATGCGCCGTTCACCTTCAGCTTCGGGTGCGGAACGGCAGCATCTACAAGCTCTGGAGCTTGCCCGGCTGGCTACGCGAACCCGGCTGACGGGCAGGGCTATCTGCTGAGCGACGGCCTGCCAATACCCTCAACCAACCTGGCCCTGGCTACCAACCCGGCGAACTATGTGGGGACCACGATTTACGCGACTGACTTCAATTACAAAAACTCCTACCTCCAGCAGTTCAGTCTGAACGTGGAGAAGGATTTCCACGGCAACGTCGCCACGATCGCTTACGTGGGCAATCGCGGATCACGCCTGGTGGCCAACAACATAAATATCAACCAGAGACCCTACGCAGGCGCGGGCTTTCCCATTGCGGCTCTGCCGAACGTCACCATCCTGCAGCGCATGAGCAACCTGGGCTCTGATTACAACGCGCTGCAACTTTCCCTGGAGCGGCGTCTCAGGGCTGGCCTGGCCGCCAACGTGAACTATACGCTGGCGCGGAACCTGACCAATGCGTCCGTTCTTGATGAAGGCCAGCCGGTCGGCAACTGTGTCGGCCCCTGCCTCGTTGATAACGGCTACGGGCAGCCGCAGGTCTTCAACAGCTACTTCCGGTATGACTATGGCAACGCCGACATCGACACTCGCCACCGCGTCGCGCTTACCACAAGCTACCAGCTGCCCTTCGGACAAAGTGCGAGCGGGTTCCGGGCCGAGGCGGAGAAGGGCTGGGGAGTCAACGCCATCTACTACTGGCAGACCGGCAATCCATTCACCGTGCAGAACTCAAACGGAGACCAGAGCGGGATCGGTCTCGGGAATGATCGGCCTGATCTGGTGCCTTCGTCGCAGCCCGGATTCCACCGGAGCATCAACCAGTGGTTCGACGTGACCCGCTTAAGACTGCAGGGCAACGGGCTGCTTGGAAACGAGCCTCGCAATCCGTTTTACGGTCCGGGTACGCAGGCGCTCTCCTTCTCGCTGTTCAAGGCTTTCCCGATCCGCGAAGCAGTGCAGTTGCAGTTCAGGGCAGAAAGCTTCAACCTGCTGAACACCCCGACCTTTGGGACGCCCAACACGACCATCACCTCCTACGATGCGAACGGAGTGGGTGTTCCGGGAGTGAGTGCGGGGCAGATCAGCAGCACGGTACCCAGTGCAAGCCCCCGGCAGCTGCAGTTCGCCCTGAAACTGCTCTTCTAACCGAAGACAGCTGTTTGGTCGCAAGCCTTACCTAGCAGCAGGAGCCTGGTCAACCAGGCTCCTGCTGTTCTCATTCCGGCCTCCAGAACCGCTCGATCTCTTCAAGTGATTTCCCGCGGGTTTCGGGTAGGCGCGAAAAGAAAGCAACAGCAACCGCGCAGATACCTGCGTAGAGCGCGAAGGTTCGAGTGGACCCGAGCGCCCTAAGCAGAGTCAGAAAAGAGTTTGAGACCAGTATGCAGCTGAGCCACAAGACACTGGTCGCGATCGACATGGCCCGACCTCGAATGGCGGTAGGAAAGATCTCTGCCATGTAGACCCAGGCTCCCGGACCGAGCCCGGTGGCAAAGGCAGCTACGTACAGCATGGTCGAGCCTACCACCAGGGAAAAGGCCGGGTGCACCTGGTGAAACGCAAAGACCAGCAGCAGCAGAGCGAGGAGCATTACGGCGGCCGAGCCTGTCAGCAGGGGACGCCGGTTGACACGGTCCATGATGAAGAGTGCCAGGAGCGTGAACAGGAGATTGGTGATCCCCAGCAGTACGTTGGCGGCAAAGGCCCGCTGGTCGCTCCCGCTGTTGCCGTGGGTCACAAAGAGCAGCGAACCGTAATAAAGCACGGTATTGATGCCGGTCATCTGTTGCAGGGCAGCAATGGCTACAGCAAGCAGCAGCGGGCGGCGAAGACGCCGCATCCAGCCGGGAGCCGGGTTCTCCTGGGCGATGGCAGCCTGGATTTCTTCGACCTGCTCGACTAGTGTGGCTGTGCCATTAATCTCGACCAACGCGGCGCTCGCCTCTTCAAGACGCTGCTTCTGGAAGAGCCATCGCGGACTTTCGGGAACGAAGCGAAGGCAGACAAGAAAGGCCAGCGCAGGCAGAGCAGCAGAACCAAACATCCAGCGCCAGGCATCGGGACCAAAGACAGCCAGCCCCCAGTTGGTTGAGTACGCGACCAGGATGCCGGTGACGATCGCAATCTGGTTCAAGGTCACAATACTGCCGCGCTTCTCCGGTGGCGACACTTCAGCCAGATACAGCGGCGCGATGGTTGAGGCGAAGCCGATGCCGAGTCCGCCCACAAAGCGGGCGATGGTGAACTCCACAAAGGTGGCGGCCAGGGAGGCAGCCACTGCCGAGAGCAGGAAGAGCAGGCCGCTGACCCGCAGAATGCTGCGCCTGCCATACCGATCGCTGAGCAGGCCCGCGGCCATGGCGCCAGCAAAACAGCCGTAGAGCAGACTGGTGGCACCAAATTCCACCTGCACCTCGGAGAGCGCGAAGTGAGTGCGCAGGGAGAGTAGCGCGCCGTTGATCACCGCAGTATCAAAGCCAAAAAGCAGGCCCGCTGTGGCTCCAGTGACAGCGATGCGACGGATGGAACCACTACGAGCGCGTTCCGGTGAAGGCATGCAGCGAAGCTCCAGACTCAGGCGATGGTGCAGCCGGCGCAGAGAAGGCGCACGCCAGCATGCGGAGAACGCCTTGATGATATGCCTATATTGGTCTTCTCTGGAGCATGGAGATGAGCTTTATCGCTTCAGACGAGCATTATCTACTTGCCGGAGACTTGCGGTCGTGGCTATGATCATCCGCATGAACGAGCTACAACATGGAGCGATCCGTCCTCCGGCCCCGATCAGGATAGATCTCAGTACCGGTTCCATGGGCGAGGACGCTCGCATAGAGCGAGCGAGCAAGAGCCTCGGTGACCTGCGGGGCGTGTTTGTTGATGAGAGCGCGCGCAGTGCTCTTGAAAGCACCAGGTTGGTTTACGCGGTCGAATACTGGAAGCCTGCGCAGGAGGGCACAGAAGGCGGTTTGTACTGGGGCAACTCGACAATCTTTCCGGGGGTGGTGGGCGCCGAGTACTTCATGACACGCGGCCACTTCCATGCTTTGCGCAACCGGGCTGAGTATTACGCCACCGTTGCCGGCACTGGCATGTTGGTGCTGATGGATGAAGAGCGAAGGGCCACCGTGCAGGAGATGTCTTCAGGCTCGACCCACTACATCCCCGGACACATGGCGCACCGGGTAGTCAATACAGGCGACGTGGCCTTGACCTTCCTGGCGTGCTGGCCAAGCGACGCCGGCTACGACTACGAGACGATTAACCGGCAGGGATTCAGCGTGCGCATCCTGCGCAGCAGCCATGGTCAGGCGGAAGTGGTTGCCCAACCGTGAACGAGAGAGCCATTGCGATCGACATTGGCGGCTCGCATGTAGAGTGCGGCGTTGTCGAGGAGGACCGTGTCCTTGTCTCCAGGACGATCCCCGTCGAGGAGGCAAGTCTGTCTCTAGTCCTGCCCCAAATTGTGAAGACGGTCAGGGGCCTGGTGAGCGAGAGCGGATGCAAGCTCACGGCGATGCGAGGGATGGCTGTCGGTATCTGCGCGATTGTCGATCGCGGGAATGCGGTGCTCGCGACGAACGGCAAGTATGACGATGGTATCGGCTTCGATTTCGGCCGCTGGTCCGAGGAGCGCTTCGGGTTACGCTGCGTCGCTGAGAACGACACGCGCCTTGCGCTGCTGGGCGAGCACTATGCCGGCGCCGCGAAGGGCTTTGAGGATGCCGCGCTGATCACCCTGGGTACGGGGATAGGCGGAGCCGTGCTGCTCGGAGGAAGGTTGTTGCAGTCGCAGGGTCGCAGGGCCGGCGGCCTGCTCGGGCATCTGGTTATCGATTGGCGGGGCAGAATGTGCAGCTGTGGGAACCGGGGATGCGCGGAAGCCGAGGCATCAACGGCGGCCCTTGATACGATCTGCCGCGAGCGGGACGGCTTTGCCGAAAGCGCTCTGGCAGAGAGGACGACGAGGATCGATTATCGGCAGCTGTTCCAAGCCGCAGATCGCGGAGATCGCGTGGCTTGCGAGGTTCTCGATCATTGCATGGGTGTCTGGTCCGCGCTGGCAGTTAGCCTTATCCACGCCTATGATCCGCGCGTGCTGGTATTTGGCGGCGGCGTGATGCACCGGCAGGAGGTCATCCTCCCCCGGGTTCGGGATCACGTCGAACGCCACGCGTGGGTGGCGAAAGGCGCGGTGAAAATCGTGCCCAGCAGGTTAGGGGCTTCGGCCGCGCTGCTGGGAGCGCTGCCGCTGCTGCGGGAGCAGGCATGAGGGGCGCCACGACGTACGACAAGCAGCCTACCATCCGCATCTCGGAAGATGGTTCAGCCTGCGTAAGCGGATGGCCGGCGATCGCGGCACGAGTTGCGGAGCAGCTCTCCTCCGGCGAGCGGCGAGTGGTTGCAGTCGAGAGCTACCCGGGAACACTTATGGAGGAGTTAGCGGCGGGGCTCGACGGCATCGGCAAGATTTTGCTCGCCGAAAGCGCGCTTAAGTCTGCAGATGAGCTGGAGCAGATGCTGGCTCCTTCACTCGGAACCGACCCTGTTTTCGGAAGAATGGCCGACTGGGAGCTTGGCTCTTTCTTCGATGGAACAAAGACTCGAGAGCTGCGCGACCAGCTTGCAAACGCACAGGGCGTGGCCCTGATCGTAGGCACAGGAGCGGCGTATGTCGCGGAGCACTGGGACCTGCTGCTCTACTGCGACGTGACCCGCTGGGAGATCCAGCAGCGGCAGCGGGCGCACCAGATCGGTAACCTGGGCGCGCACAACGCAGCGGCTTCCGCTGCCGAGCTTTACAAGCGAGCCTACTTCGTCGACTGGCGCGCTGCTGATCGTGAGAAGCATCGCCTCCACCAGGCAATCAGCTTCTATCTCGACACCAACTGTCCCGGGCGGCCGATGATGATCCCCGGCGACCACTACCGGGCCAGCCTCCGGGAGGCTGCCCGACGGCCTTTCCGCCTGGTGCCGTTCTTTGACCCGGGCGTCTGGGGCGGCGAGTGGATGCGGCGACACTTTGATCTGCCGCCGGAGCCGCCGAACTTCGCCTGGTGCTTCGACTGCGTGCCCGAGGAGAACAGCCTCCGCTTCTCCTTCGGTGATCAAGTAATCGAGACACCGGCCCTGGCCCTGGTGCATGAGCAGCCCAGGGACTTGTTAGGCGAGGAGATCGTCGCCCGGTTCGGTGCGGAGTTTCCTATACGCTTTGACTTCCTGGACACCGTTGAAGGCGGCAACCTGTCGCTGCAGGTGCATCCGCTCAAAGGCTATATACGCGAGCACTTTGGGATGAGCTATACGCAGGATGAAAGCTACTACATGCTCGATGCGGAGGCGGATGCCGTCGTCTACCTTGGATTGAAGGCCGGGGCTGACCCGAAGCAGATGGCAGACGATCTTGCGGCTGCACAGGCTGATGGTCCACCCTTCCCGGTCGAGACCTATGTGAATGCCTGGCCGGTCAAGAAGCACGACCACGTTTCTATTCCGGCGGGGACGATCCACTGCTCAGGCAAGAACAGCATGGTGCTGGAGATCAGCGCCACTCCCTACATCTTCACCTTCAAGCTATGGGACTGGGAACGAGTAGGACTGAACGGGCACCCGCGGCCCATCCACCTGGAGCATGGGCTGGCCAATATCCAGTGGGATCGGGACCGCGACTGGGTGGAACGGAATCTGATTAACCCGGTGCGACGGGTAGCAGAGGGCGAGGGCTGGTACGAAGAGGCTACCGGCCTCCACCCGCTGGAGTTTCTGGAGACACGCAGGCATTGGTTTACGTCCACCGTGCCGCACCATACGGACGGCACCTTGCATGTTTTGAACCTGGTGGAAGGTGAGGAGATCGTGGTCGAGAGTCCGACCGGGGCGTTCGAGCCATTCTTCGTCCACTATGCGGAGACGTTTGTCGTACCGGCTTCGGTTGGGCCGTACCGGATATCGCCCACCGGCACAGCGGACAAACCGCTGGCGACCTTGAAGGCGTACGTGCGCAGTACCTCTGCTGGAGACTTCAGCGTCGGAGCAACAAAGTGAGTCATCAGGTAACAGGACTGGACCTCGGCCTAGAAGCGGAAACGCTCGGGTTCCGGTACGGCGAAGGGGTGCGTGGACCCGCGCCTGAATACCGGACGCTCGATGCTATTCGCGCAAGCCTGCTTGATCCAGAGTGCAGCGGGCCGAGCCCGGTCTATGCGATCGCCATGGACGTGCGACGCGCTGAAGACGAAGAAGATCTGCAGGCCCGCTACCTGCTCTTCGGGGTCGTGGCGTATGCCGCAGGGCAGCTGGGCCGGGAGCCTGTGCGCAGCCAGGGACATGTACACGCCATTGCGCCGCACAGCGGATGGTCGCCTCCCGAGTTGTTCGAGATCTGGGAAGGCGAGGCGATTATCTACGCGCAGGAGCGCACCACCGATGATCCAGGCCGCTGTATCGCGGTGCGCGCAGGAACCGGGGACAAGGTCGTCGTGCCGCCCGGCTGGGCTCATGCAGTCATCAACGCCAATACCAAAAAGCGCATGGTATTTGGAGCGTGGTGCGACCGGCAGTATGGCTTTGAGTACGCCGGGGTACGCGCTCATGGCGGACTGGCCTATTTCCCGCTGGTTGAGCCAGATGGATCCATCGCGTGGACGGCAAATCCTCAATACCGCGGGTCGGGAGTGGTGCAGCGCGAGAGCCGGAGCTACCCCGAGTTGGGACTTCACCCTTCCGAGCCGATCTACACGCAATACCGGCGGGACCCTGCATCCGTGCAGTGGGTGTCGGAGCCTCATCGATTCAGGGCTCTGTGGACGGGCTTTGAACCATAAAGTTTTTCGAAGGGTGAGCACATGAACGTAAGTCGTTCCGTTATCGTCCTGCTATGTTTTTCGGCGATCGGTATTTTCTCGGCGTCGGCCAGAGCAGCCGAAGAGCCGCGCCGAACGACGCTTTCGCTCGACGGGCAGTGGGAGGTGGAGGACAGCGTTGCGGCCGATCAGATGCCGAAGACCTTCGGCCACTCCGCGCCTGTGCCGGGACTGACCCATTCGGCGACTCCAGCCTTCCCCGGTGTTGACCAGTACCAAAGCAAACAGCTGCTCTCGAACCTGGTTCGGCAGGGCCGGTTTGCTCAGTCCGATTACGACAAGCTTGGCGATGTGCGCGGCATCTCCCATCAGCAGCGCAATTATTTCTGGTACCGCAAGACCTTCCAGGCGCCTGCGTCCAAAGCTGTCGCGCTGTTGAAGGTAAACAAGGCGCAGTTCGGCACGGTTCTCTACCTCAACGGTGTACGCATCGGTGAGCATGATCCTTGCTTTACTGCGGCGTACTTTGATGTGACGCGGGCCATCCACTGGAACGCAACAAACGTAGTTGTGATCCGGATCGGCGCTCATCCCGGCGTTTTGCCCGCGGATGTCTCCCAGGGTACGGACTTTGAAAAGAACCGCTGGACCCCGGGCATCTATGACGATGTCAGCCTGATGGTGATGAACAATCCGGTAATCTCAGTGGTGCAGGCGGCGCCGCAGCTTGCCAGTGCGAGCAACCCGGTTGCCGGTGTTCTTGTGCAGACAGAGCTGCACAACTACTCCGCCCGTGCAGTCACTACAGAGCTCAGGCAGCAGGTCTTCGAGCGCAGCTCGGGTGCATCTGCCTCCCCGGTGGAGACGGTTCAGGTCGAGCTGCCGGCCGGCGCGACCAGGACAGTGAAGCAGACGGTGCCTATCGCGAAGGCGCACCTTTGGAGTCCCGAGGACCCGTTCCTCTACCAGGTCGCTACCAGCACCATCGGGGATAACACCACCACCCGCTTCGGCATGCGGGAGTTTCGCTTTGATACTGCGACCCAACGGGCTTACCTCAATGGCCGGCCGTATTTCATGCGCGGGTCCAACATTACCCTGCATCGCTTTTTTGAAGACCCCGAAGTAGGAACACTGCCCTGGGACGAAGCCTGGCTGCACCGCCTGCTTGTCGACATTCCCAAGCAGATGCACTGGAACTCCTTTCGCTTTTGCATCGGACCGGTGCCTGACCGTTGGCTCGAGATTGCCGATGAAAATGGCTTACTCATCCAGAACGAGTACATGGTCTGGGTGGGCCATCCCACGTGGAGCAGTTGGCCTTCGCCCTACAAGCCTGACGAGATGATCGGCGAGTACACCGAGTGGATGCGGGATAACTGGAACCATCCGAGCGTAGCAATCTGGGACGCGACTAACGAGTCCTGGCTGCCTGACTTCACCACCAAGGTCATCCCCGCGGTACGAGGCCTGGACCTTTCGAATCGCCCTTGGGAAAACAGCTACAACTCACCCGCAGGCGCAGATGATCCTGTGGAGGATCACCAATACCTGTTCTACGAGACGGCCATGGAGCCACCGGAGAAAGGCAAAGGTTCGTACTTCCAGGTGAGCGATCTCGAAGATATGATGGGTCCGGCACCCGGCCGGTCGACCAGCAAGACCGGGCATGCCATGATCCTGAATGAGTACGGCTGGTTATGGTTGAACCGGGATGGTACGCCGACCCTGCTGACCCAGAAGCTCTACCCCAAACTGCTTGGTGACAGGAACACCACGGAAAACCGGATTGCGCTTGAGGCTTATCTGCTGGGTGGAGAAACAGAGTTCTGGCGGGCCTACCGGCGCTACGCAGGTGTGTTGCAGTTTGTCTACCTTACCGCGAGCGATCCAAAAGCATTTACTTCGGATCAATTCATCAATCTCCAGAAGCTTGAGCTTGAACCGCATTTCGCCCAGGCCATGGAGCAGGCCTTTAACCCTCTAGGCGTGTACCTGAACTTCTGGCACCCAACCGTGCACGTGAACGAAGCAGAGGAGTACACCGTCGCCATGGTCAATGACGAGGACCGGCCTCGCGCGGGCAAGCTTCGGCTGGTGTTCACAGATGCACAGGGTAAGCAGGCCGCTGCCGAAGAGCTGGCTTTTTCACTTGCTCCCCTTGGAGCGCAGTCTTATACGATCGCACTCAAGACCCCGGCAGCTGCGGGAGCGTATACGCTTGAAGCAATCGCCTCGCCTCAAGACGACAGCAACCACCCCACGATCTCTCGCCGACAGGTCACGCTGGAGACAGGTCAGGTGGCAAAGTGAAGAGGCAAAGGAGTCGCGCAGATGGCAGCAGGCACTCCTGAAAAGAGTCCGAAGCAGGAACGTCGGCACGCCGCAATCCTTGATCGGCTGCGCGAAACAGGCTCGGCCACAGTCGAGGACCTGTGCGAGAACCTAGGCGTCTCAGTACACACGATCCGGCGCGATCTTGAAGACCTGCACGATCGAGGCATGCTGAGGCGGGTGCACGGAGGGGCCGCACAGCTGGAACCCTTCTTTTATGAACCTTTCCGCTCCAATCTCTCCTTTCAGGAGCAGATTGAAAGCCATGCGGATGAAAAGCGCCGGATTGCCCGTGCAGCCGCCGCGCTCGTGAATCGAGGCGACATCGTAGCCATGACTGCCGGCACCACAACGACAGAAACGATCCGGTGCCTTCCCATGAACCTCGGTCTTACAGTGGTGACCAACACTGTCAACGTGGCCATGGAGTTATGTAAGCGCAAAGATGTTGAAGTCTTTGTTACCGGGGGAAACCTTCGCGGCAGCTGGTTCTCGCTAGTCGGCTCCACCGCAATCCAGAGCATGAGCAAGGTTTTCATTGACACACTCTTCATCGGCTTGAACGGGATTGAAGAAAAGCGAGGTCTGACCTGCTTCGATTCGGATGAAGCCGAAGTCAACAAGGTGATGGTGCAACAGGCGCGCCGCAAGATTGTGGTCGCCGACTGCAGCAAATTCGGCGTGGTTACAAACTGGCTTATTGCTCCGACAGCTGCAGTAGATGTCATCGTCACGGACAATGGAGTGAGCGAAGAGCAGCTTCTTCCGTTTAGGGAGCGTGGTATCTCGATTCACGTAGTCTGACTGAACTTTCTGCGCCATGACCAGGAACATTCCTGAGGGCTGCCGGTATTGATTACCCGCTCCACGCCGACGTCTGCGGGTGCGATTAGATCAAGCGTTGGGCGCCACCCCGATGGCGCATTGCCGCTCGCAGTTGCGGAGCATGCAGGTTATGCGAGCCGGCGACTTGCCGCAGCTTCGGCATGGCATCAAGGCCAGCATCGCCGGCTGCGTCATTGCCCGGCAGCGTCCCGGCACGGCCCACGGCTTCATCTTTCTTTCAATCGAAGACGAGACCGGCATCTCAAACGCGATCATTGGTCCTGATCTCTATGAGCGGCATCGCTCACTGGTTACCTATGCCAAGGTCCTGCTGATTGAAGGTGTACTCCAAAACATAGACAAGGTCATTCACATCCGTGCCAGACACATTCAAGAACTGAACCTGACCGCCGCTTCCATGCACTCGCACGACTGGCACTGATGAGCGGACCCATCGCCCACGTGAGCACCGACAGGGCAATGTCAGCGGCAGCTACAAGGTTGCGACCAATCTCTGCTCGCACACGACGATTAGGCTGAGCGGCCTTAAAGTACCGCATGTAACTCAACAAAGCTGACTTGCGTACGCGCTAGCGAAATGCGTATCGGACCCCGGCGCTTGCGCCGTACGCAGTCATCGGTCCAAAGGTAAAGAACGGCCAACGCTGATACTCGACATCGATCAGCCGGACGCGGATGCGATGACTGAGACGAAAGTCGAGGCCTCCGCCGCCTTCCAAAACCAGGTAACTGCCTCTTGCATATCGGTATGGGAAGGCAAACTCGCCTACGCCTGCGAGTGCCTTGGCATAAGGCCGAAGCCGTCCGTGCGGTGAGTTGAAGGTGTACCGTGCACCCCCAAGGTAGGTCGTTGCGTGCGTGTCAGCTTCCTCATGTGCGTTCAGCAGCCGTGCTTCGCCTTCAAGGCCAAGGTGCACGTTGAGGTTGGCGTCCACGTAGATTCCAGACCCGGCGAGCCAGCGCTTTCCGTAATCGATGTGCATGGCGGAGACCATCCCGCCGACAGCAAATTGCTGCTCACCGCCGATTGCAGCTTCAGCGACTTGAGCCTGGACCTGGCCAGTGCAGGCCAGGACCCAGAAAGTCGCAATCGAGATAAGGCGCAGGCACAGGCGCGCGTTGAAGAGTCGTCCGTAGAGTCCAGGCAATCCATCCACCCTGACCCATCGGCCTCCCCATGCTGTTACTTAGGGGGCTCACTGGGTCACCTTGAGGGATAGATCGACCGAATGCTGGACTCCTGTAGTGTTTCCGTACGCTGTGACTTGAAAAGTGTACGAACCGGGAGCCGCACCATTTGAGGAAAGTCCGTTGCACCCGGATAGGGAAAAAGTTGCGCTTAGCACTGTTGCTGCCAGGATCAAGCCCATCCATCGGCTCCAGCGACGGCGGCGTCCGCCAGCCAGCCAGCCGAGCAGCGCACCGCCCGGAAGCAGCCATCCGAGGGCGATCGGAAGCCTCGGACCGGGCGTGCTGTTCGCCGAGACGCCCCCGCTGGTCAGCGGCGAGGCGGTATCGACCGTCAGCTGCACAGTTGCGGTTCCATTGGCGGCGAGGGTGACCACATCCTTTGAAAATGTGCAGGTGACCAGACGCGGCAGCGAAGCACAGCCTAGGCCCAGAGTGTCAGTAAAGCCTCCTAGTGAGGCAATGGATACCGTGATTGTGTTGTTTTGCTTTGAGGCCATGGTCAGTGCATTGGGACTCAGGGCTATGCTGTAGTCTGCTGTCTGCCCGACCGTTACCGTGACTGGTGCCGAGGTCGACGGCGCGTTGTAAGCGTCACCGCTGTAGCTGGCAGTGATGCTGTAGGTGCCTGCGGCAAGCAGCGGTGCGAGCGTAGATGAGCCGCTTGGATTGACGCTGCTCTGTCCCAGGCCGGTTGAGCCTGCACTGAAAGTAAAGGTGCCCGTGAAAGGCGCTGCATAACTCGAGGTCACGGCAGCGATCAGCGTGAGCGGCTGTCCGGTGAGTACGTTGGAGGCGGAGACCCCGAGGTGCGAGATGGTCGGGATCGGCTGAATCGACTCCGCGACCGGCGTCGACGTACTTCCGGCGTCCAGCGCGTCCCCGGCGTACACGGCTGCCAAAGTGTGGCTTCCAGCCGCGAGCGTGGTCAGAGAGAGAGTCGCGGTACCGCTCTGGCTGAGCGCAGCCGTACCCAGAACTGTGCTTCCGTCGAGGAACGAAACGATCCCGCCCGGCCTGGTGCCTGCGTTGCTTCCTACCTGGGCCGTCAAAACAACGTTTGCGGTGGCGATGGCGGTCGGCGGCGCGGCGACCAAGGTCGTTGTTGTCTGGGCCTGGATGACCTGCGCCAGCGTCCCCGAGGTGCTCGGCTGATTGTCGGCATCGCCCGCGTAGCTGGCGGTGATCGAGTGCGACCCGGCAGCCAGGCTGTTGGTCGAGTAGATTGCCTGGCCGTTGGGACTCAAGATCGACGACCCCAGTGTCTGGGTACCATCTTTGAAGCTCACGTTGCCGGATGGCGTCGCCCCCGCGCCAGTGACAGTCGCCGTGAATGTCACCGTCGCGCCGAACAGCGCCGGGGATCCGCTGGTGGTGAGCGCCGTGCTGGTGCTGGCGGATTGTACGACTTCACTAATCGAAGCCGAGGTGCTACCGGCATCGAGCGAGTCTCCGGAGTAGATGGCAGTCAGCGCGTGGGTTCCGATCGCCAAGGTGCTGGTGATCAGCGTAGCCTGTCCGCCAGTCAGCGCACCGGTTCCCAGTACCGATACACCGTCCTTGAACGTGACCGTCCCGGAAGGCGCATTGCCGTTAGCGCCGACAACTGTCGCAGACAGGGTGACGGGCTTACCGGCGAGACTTGGATTGGGAGTCGCAGACAACTGCGTGGTGGTCGTCTGCTGAACAGTTTGCGTAAGCGCAGACGATTGCGCAACGGCATTGTTAACATCGCCGCCATAGCTTGCGATAATTGAGTGGGTGCCGAGAGTGAGGGTGCTGAGCGTCAGCGTGGCAGAGTTAGCGTTGAGGTTTGCCGTGCCGATTACCGTGCCTGCGTCGAGAAAGGTGACTACCCCGCTGGCTACTCCAGCGGTGTTGGACGCCGTCGCGGTGAAGGTGACGGGTGCGCCCAACTGGCTGGGGTTGGCGGTGGAGACCAACGCGATGGACGGCGAGGCCTGGCTTACCATCTCGACCAGCGTTCCCTGGCTTGCGGCATCATCGGGATCGCCGCTGTAGGAAGCTGTCACTGAGTCGGAACCAAGCTGCAGTGCCGTAGTTGCATAGGTTGCGATCCCGTTTGCGGGCAGGGGAACGGAAGCCAAGGTGGTCGCGCCGGCCGCGAAGATAACCGTTCCCGAAGGCGTACCGCCGTTGCCTGAGACGGTCGCCGTGAGCGTCACCGAGTGGGTCACGATGGCAGGGTTCGGGTTGGCTGCCAAACTTGTGTTGGTGGTCGCCCGATTGATCGTTTCTGCAAGTGGGACGGACGCGCTGCCGCCGTCGTTAGTGTCGCCCGCATACACGGCGGTCAAACTGTAGGAGCCCGGAGCGAGCGCGGCAGTGGAGAGGGTGGCCACTGCGGACGAGTTCAATGTGCTTGATCCAAGTGCCTGGGAGCCGGCGAAGAAGTTTACATGACCAGACGGTGTTCCGCCGTTGCCGGTGACGCTTGCAGTCAGCAGCAGGGACTTGCCGGCGACCGAAGGGTTGACTCCGGCCGTGAGGGCTGTCGCGGTGTTCGCCTGGTTGATCTGTTCATTTAGAACGCTCGAGGTCGCGGGACCATTCTTCGTATCGCCGGCGTAGCTGGCGGTCAGCATGTGGGCGCCCGCGGCCAGCGCAGTGGTTGTATACGTCGCGGTGCCGGTTCCATCGAGCGAACGAATCGCCAATGTTGACGAGCCGTCTAGCAAGGTGATGGTGCCCGTTGGCGTGGCGCCGGTGCCCGTTACCTGCATAGTGAAGGTGATCGAGGTGCCGGCAACAGCGGGATTGGCGCTGGCAGTCAGGGTAGCAGTCGTGGTGCGCTGGACTCCCTCGGTCACGGTTGCGGAAGACCCGTTGTAGTTGCCGTCACCACCGTAGTTCGCGGAGATGGTGTGCTGTCCGGGGGTGAGCGCGCTGGTCGAGAAGGTCGCAACTCCGGCGGTCACGTTGCCGTTCCCGAGGTTCGTGCCGCCGTCAACAAATTGCACGGTGCCGGTCGGGGTTGGATTGCCGGTGGTCCCGTGGACGGTTGCGGTAAAGGTGACGCTGTTTCCCGAGACTACCGGATCTGGCGATGCAGTGACGCTAACGGTTGAGCTGGATTTCTGTACGGTCTGCGTGTACGCGCTGCTTGTCGAGCTCGCGGCATCGTTAGTGTCGCCGCTGTAGGTCGCGGTCATGGCGTGCGCTCCAACGGCGAGCGCCGCGCTCTTAACCGTGGCAGCTCCATTCAGGAGCGTCTGCGAGGCGCCTAGAGGGGTCCCGTCCGCCAGGAGTGTGACCGTTCCGCCGGGTACGCCGCCGTTGCCGCTGACAGTGATCGTGAAGGTCACCGTCTGACCCAGGATAGACGGATTCGGTGTGGCCGCGACCGCGACCGTGGTGGTCGCCTGAGCAACTGTGATGGACAGGCTGCCGTTGCTGCCCGCATGGTTCGCATCGCCGGCGTAGGAGGAGGTAAGCGTCTGGGCACCGGGGCCGAGTATCGGGCTGACTGCGGCCACGCCGCTCCCGTTGAGTCCACCGCTGCCGAGCGACGCCGCCCCATCGTGGAAGCTGACCGCCCCGGTCGCCGCGCCCGCACCGGTGACATCGACGATGGTTGCCGACAGGGTGAAGGCCTTACCGGCAATGACTGGCGTTGGAGCGGCAGCCAGAGTGTCGCTGGTCGTCGCTTGTTGAACGATTTCGACGACTGCTGAAGACACACTCGGCGCGTTGTTCGTGTCGCCGGCGTAGTGGGCCGCGAGCGAGTGTGAGCCGGTCGCCAGCGTCGACTCGGTGAGCGTGGCGTGTCCGGATCCGTCGAGGGTGCCCAAGCCGATCGACCCTGATCCATCGAAGAACGTAACCTGCCCGGTCGCCGGTCCGGTGCCGGTCACGGTCACCGTGGCCGTCAGCGTCACTGCATTGCCGTAGACCGCCGGATTCAGGCTCGAGGTCAGCGTAGTTGCTGTCTGCTGCTGGGTGATCGACTCGGTCAGCACTGCGGATGTGCTCGCAAGGTTATACGTGTCCCCGGTGTAGTTTGCGGTGATGGAGTGCGAGCCTACGGACAGCGCCGCCGTGGACAAGTTCGCGTTTCCGTTCACGTCCAGCGTGCCCGTGCCCAGGGTCGTACTGCCGTCGTTAAAGATCACCGTGCCGCCAGGTGCACTCGTGGCCGATGCCGGGCTGCCGCTGTTCTGCGCAACGTGGGCAGTAAAGGTAATTGAGCTGTTTACGGTGGAGGGATTGGCGCTCGCGGACAGCGTTGTCGCGGTCGACGATTTCACCACCTGAGTCAGCACTGCTGACGTGCTGCCGCCATGCTGACTGTCGCCCGCATAGATAGCGGTAATTGAGTGCGGACCGGCAGCCAGCGCGGTGGTGGTGTAGGTGGCTGTCGAGGAAGCCGTCAGCGTCGCGGTGCCGAGCGTCGCTGTTCCATCCTTGTAGGTCACCGTCCCAGCCGGGGTGCCTGTACCGCTCGACACAGTGGCGATCAAGCTGACGCTCTGGCCAAACGTCGAAGGATTCAGACTGGAGATCAGTGTGACGTCAGTGGTGTTCAAGGCGAGCGACTGACCAACCACCATAATGGTCATTGGCGTGTTGCTCAGGTTGTCGAGCGGCGTGCCGCTCAGAACGATGTTGCCGACCAGCGGGCTGCCTACCTGCGTGGGAGCAAACTCCGCGCCGACAACGCATCCCTCACCGACCACGAGAGCTGTGGCAGTGAGGCAGGTCGTGGTGCTCGGATCATCAGCAGCGTTCGCGTCGGGTGCGATCATCGAGAAGATCAGCGGAGCGTTGCCGTCGTTCTCAACGTCCTCGTCCTGCGGCGGAGACTTTTGCCCAACCCGGATGGCGTTGGGATACGTCAGAGTGACGGCGTTGCTTGGCACCTCGCGCACCCGATTGTCGAAGTAGTCGCCCACGAACAGGTCGCCGGCTGCGTCGAGAAACACGAAGTAGGGCCCGTAGATGCCGGCCTGCAGAGCATTGCCGCCGTCGCCGCCATACTTGCCGTTGCCGTTGCCGAGAAACGTGTAGATGAGGTTGTCATCGATCTTGCGGACTCGATTATTCTGCGTGTCCGCGATGTACATGTTGCCGGCTGGATCAAAGGTGATCGACGAAGGAAAGTAGAGTTCTGCCTGCAGTGGGTTGCCGCCATCGCCGGAGTAACCCTCAGTACCGGTTCCGGCTGCTGTCGTGATCACGGAGGTGGTCGCATCCACACGCCGGATGCGGTTGTTCCCCGCGTCCGCGATATACAGGTTCCCGGCCGCATCGAAAGCAGTGCCATACGGCTGGTTGAGCGAGGCAGAGGCCGCCGGGCCGCCGTCGCCGAGCGTCGCTGAGACACTGCCGTTGCCAGCAAACGTGGTGATGATGTGGGTGGTGGCGTCCACACGCCGGATACGCGCGTTCGCGGTGTCGGCGATGAACAGATTGCCGCTCGCATCGACGGTGACGCCGTACGGTGCGTAAAGCATGGCTGAGGTGGCGGGGCCGCCGTCACCTGAGCTGCCGTGGGTTCCTGTGCCTGCTACGGTCGAAATGGTCTGCGTTACAGCATCCACCTTGCGCACCACGTGCTCGGTGCTGTCGGCGAAATACAGGTTGCCGGCGCCGTCGAGCGCAATGCCCACCGGCGTTCCCATAGTGGCCGACGTGGCCGGACCCCCGTCGCCGGTGTAGCTCTCTGTTCCATTGCCGGCGTAGGTCGAGATGTCGTGGCTGGACGCATCCACCCTGCGAATGCGGTACTCACCGGAGTCTGCGATGTAGGCATTACCGGCCCCGTCGACCGCAATGCCGAAGGGCAGCTTTAGGCCTGCCGCTGTCGCTGCGCCTCCATCCCCGAGCGACGTAAACCCGCCATTGCCTGCAAAGGTAGACGCGGTGCCCGGGAGGAAAATGCCCAGCCCGCCATTGCCTGTGCCTTGAATGTATTCGGTCCCAAGCACCGCGTTTCCGCTTCCGATGAGCACGACCGCGCCTGCGCGCACACCGGGCGCCAGCGGGCTGAACTGGACCGGCACCGAACAGCTTTGATTTGCGGTAAAGGTAGAACCGGAACAACCGCTCGCGCCTGCCTGCTGAAAGTCGAGTGAGGGCGCGCCCAGCGTGAGTACGCGGATGCTCTGCACCGATCCGCCGGCAGGAAGGGTGACAGTGACCGGCTGTGTTGCAGATGTGCTACCCAGAGAAGTTGCCGGAAAGACGGCCTGTGCCCTGAGGCTCTGCGCGCCCAAGAGCGAGAAGGCCAGGGTGGCAAGGGTGGAAGCACGTTGAAGCCGCCTCCGGGTGCTTTGCTCTAAGCCTGAGCAATCGTGTGCTTGCGCGCTCAACTGCATCTCCTCAGGTCAGTCCAGCCGGCATCGGGAGACGCAACCTCAAGCGTGGGCAGTCGCCCGCTCGCGCCGCACAGCAGCGCCCTCGATGCTCAGGAGGGCGTTCTGCCCCATCCTGCTCCGTCCTGCTCCATGCACCTGGTTTCTTGAGACCCATCATCGGGAAAGCTCGCCCAGAATGGTATAGGTGCGTTTGCCCTTCGGTAACAATTCCCGATTTGGGAAGGTGCGGTACTTGGGAGCAATCGCGGGCAGTTCGCCCGCCATGTGGCAGCAGAACGTATTTCGTTGCGATCACGGCGTGATGAGGATGTTTACGCTGAGTCTGACGAGGGGTCTATTTGAGCGCTGCTCCAGCCTCAACAGGCGCCTACACTCATCTATGGCCTGGCGGGTCCGGTTGTTTCCGCGAATGAAATACCACGGCATAGGCTGGAGCGGACTTCCCAGCCAGCACACTGCGCGCCAACGACGCGACGGATGTCAGCAAGACGCTATTCGTTAGTGCAAGCCTCGGCCCCGCCATCCGGTGGACAGCTCCTACTGGCGCGCCAACGGACATGTTTACGTCGGCCCTGCAAGGGACGGTGATCTCTTACAGCGTCGCTGCTGCGCGGCAAGGGGGAGCAGCCGCTCACAGATCGAGTAGCTCAGGTGCTGTTCGGGCAAGGGCTGCGGCGCGCAGCACTCCTCCTGAACTAGCCCTGCCCGAGAGCCGCAAGACGCGTGGACGCGGAGCCGTGCATACCTGCCGCTCAGGGTTTGTTTCCTTGACCGTCAGCATACCTAGGCAGAAAGAGCCCGTGTCAACGCTCGCTTCCATCCCGGTACATCCAGCTCCCAGCAGATCTGACACTTCTGAGCAGCGGCGCGCGCCTCGCCCCAGGCTGCTCGATTACGTGTGTCGCCGCTAACATCGAGTCGGTCAACGACGGTCATGCCGCGTGTAAGCGGGCTTGCGGTCTCGACATCGACATAGTGGCTGCTCGATTGAAGCGAAAGCGCAGGCTCGAGCAGCACGGCCATGGCGACCGGGTCCGGCAGCGAGATGCCACGCTCTCCCGTCTGCTCGAAATAGGCCTTGGCGCCCACGCTGTTAGAGCGAACGGCAAAGGCCGCGAACGGCGTTTGAAGCGCAAGGATCGTATCGATCTCTGCCTCGCTGACCACGGAGGCTCCTCGCGAAAGCTGCCACCCGATCATCTCGGTCGCGAGGCTGGAGGTAAAGACGATCCGGGCGGCTTCCGGGTCGACCCAGATGTTGAATTCAGCCGCGGGAGTGACGTTGCCCTCGCAGCAGGGTGCGCCGCCCATGATGACGCAGCGGCTGATGTTGGGGATGATCTCGGGTGCGCGCGAAAGAGCGAGCGCCAGGTTGGTCAGTGGACCGAGCGTGATGATTTCGATGCCGGGATGATGAAGCGCCGCTGCGATGATCGCGTCCACGGCGTGCTCAGATGCGGAGAGTGTCCCTGCCGGCGCGTACCCGTGGTCTCCCAG
>CAXUND010000048.1:21833-25707 GCA_964252445.1 uncultured Acidobacteriaceae bacterium
ATCGTCTTGCGTGCGAGCCGATCGAAGGCGGTCACCGCAAGCTCAAGATGCTCGGTCCGCGTGTCCTCGATCTTGTTGTGACTGATGCCGCGGAGCGACTGCACAAACATCATGGCTGTGGGGATACCGGCACGTGCGACCTCAGCCGCGTCGTGCAGCGGCCCGGAAGGCAGCCTCGGCGCGGCGCCTGCCGTTTCGAGAACCGCCTCCTCACACAGCGCGATGAGCTCGGGGTGAAAAGGAATGGGCTCGATACTCCAGATTCGCGACCACTCAACCGTGCAGCCTTCGAGTGCGGCGAAGCGCTCACTCGCTGCTCTTGCTTCGCGGTACAAGGTCGCGAGGACCTGTGCGTCCAGGTCGCGCTGGTCGAGCGTAGCCTCGGCACGGCCGACCACCGCGGTGACAATGCCGGGGAAGGTTTTAAGACTGCCCATGGTCGAGACCGCGTCCGGATGTTTTGTCGCGATGGCGCGGATCTCGAGTGCAAGCCGCGCGGCCGCGGCAAGCGCATCGCGGCGGGCGTGCATGGGGGTTGAGCCGGAGTGCGCCTCTTGTCCGTGAAAGGTGATCGCGTGGCGTTCCACGCCCTTGGTGCCGAGCACCACCCCCAGGGGCAGCCCAGCGTGCTCGAGCACCGGCCCTTGCTCGATGTGGAGCTCAAGATAGGCTCCGATGTTCGCGCGCCCGGCGGCGGCGTCGCCGATGCGGTCGACGTCCACGCCGCATGCCTTGAGAGCAGCTTCGAGCGTCAAACCTTCGCGGTCTGTGCGGGTGCGATCCGCGTCAATCGAGTGAGTTCCGGCAAAGGCAGACGAGCCGAAGAGCGAGCGCCCGAACCGCGCGCCTTCTTCATCGGCCCAGTCGACCACGCAAATGGTCAGCGGCGGAGTTACATACTCTTCAGCGAGCGCGCGTAGGACCTCAAGTCCGGCCACGACCCCCAGGCAGCCGTCCAGCCAGCCGCCATTCGGAACCGAATCGAGATGGCTGCCGAGAACCACCGTTCTCGGAGAAGTACCGCTGAGGGTGTACCAGGCATTGCCCGCGGCATCCGTGTGGGTCTCAACCGGCAGGTTTCCGAGCTTCTCCCGGAACCAGGATCGAGCTCGGAGCCAGGTTGGGGTCCAGGCCATGCGCTGGGCGCCGTTCTCATCAGCGGTCAACGCGCGCAGCTCGTGAAGATGCGCGAGAACGCGCCGCGGATCAGCGGGCATGCAGCTCTTCTTGAGTGGATCGGGCGAGAAAGTGTCCGCGAGCACGATCGCCGACAAAGACACCGTCGCGGACCTGCACCTTGCCACGCACAGTGACGACCGAGGGTCGGCCTTCGATCGCCACGCCCTCATAGCCGCTGTAATCGGTGTTCATGTGGTGAGTGGACGCGGAGATAACCCCGCGATATGCGGGATCATAGACGACCAGGTCAGCGTCGCTACCAACCTCGATGGCCCCTTTGCGCGGATAAAGATGGAAGAGCTTGGCCGCGCGTGTGCTGAGAGCGTCGACAAAGCGGTTAAGAGACAGCCGCCCACGCGCGACGCCATAGGTGTACATCAAGTTCACACGATCTTCAACGCCTGGTATTCCGTTCGGGATCAACGGGAATGCGTCCCTGCCCATTAGCTTCTGATCGACATCAAAAGGGCAGTGGTCGGTGCCGATGGTGTCGATCGCCGCCGTTGCCAGGCCCTCCCAAAGCACAGAGTGATTCGAAGCATCGCGCAGCGGCGGCGACATGACATACTTCAGCCCTTCCGTACCAGGCAGTGCGGCTTGCGTTTTGTCGAGCAGAAAGTGCGGGACGACCGACTCAACCGACAATCTAACTCCGCGTGCCTTTGCGGCTGCAGCCGCAGAGAGCGCAGGCGCACACGATAAGTGCACTATGTAACCAGTGGCCCCGGTGACCTCAAGGAAGGCGGCGAACCGGGTCGTACCTTCGGCCTCAACAATCTCCGGACGCGACGACTCGTGCCACTCCGGTCCGGTATGTCCGGCAGCCATAAGCTCGGCTTGCAGCTGCGCGACCAACTCCGCATTCTCGCAGTGCGCTGTAACGATCACGCCCAGCTCGACCGCGAGCTTAAGTGTTTTGTACAGCTCGGAGTCGTTGATACCAAAGAAATCCTTATAAGCCAGGAAAACCTTGAACGATGTCGTACCGTCCGCGACTACTTCGCGCAGCTCCGGCTCAGTCTCCTTTGTGAAGCGGCTCACTGCCATGTGGAACGCGTAGTCGCACGCGCTTTGGCCCTCCGCCTTCGACTTCCACAGACGGTATCCTTCGAGCGTATCTTCATCGCGCGATGGACAGGCCATCTCAATCAGCGTGGTCGTTCCGCCGATCAGCGCAGCCACGCTGGCGGTTGCGTATGTATCTTTCGCAAACGTGCCCATGAACGGAAGGTAGATATGTACATGGGGATCAATAAATCCGGGGAAGATGAACTTGCCCGTTGCGTCAATCACCGCCGTGCCGGGTGCGACAGGAAGGTTCGCTCCGATCGCCGAGATAGTCTCGTCTTCGATGTAGATGTCGGCGAAGTAGCGCCGATCGTGGGTTGCGATTTCGCCGCCGGTGATCAGCAGGCTCACGGAAGCTCCATCATCTGGCTGTATGTGCCCGCACTGCGCTCCTCCCAGCTTTGCGGCGGGAGACCGTTGTCTACCTCGACCATGGTGATGCAATCCTCGACCGGGCAAACCAGCGAACAGAGGTTGCAGCCTACGCACTCGGTCTCATCCACCCGGGGGATGCGCGCCAGCGGAGTGCGAAAAGGCTCAAGCGGCGGCGGCGGATCGAGCTTGGGCAGAGGAGTCACGCTGATGCTTGCGCGCGTGTGTGCCTCGTGCGCCGCGGGGGTTGGATGAAGCTCAACTGGGCCGTCGATGGGGCCGGTTGTGCGGTCCAGGTGGATGCACTGGTGTGCGCCATCCCAGCACGCGGTATAGCAAAGCTGGCAGCCAATGCAGAGCTCTTCGTGGATGCGCGCGACAACTTTGTAGTTCAGGTCGAGATGCTTCCAATCTGTCACTCTGTCAAGTGAAAGACCGCGAAAGTCATCGATCGACTCAAAGCCTTTCTCCTGCATCCAGTTGCTCAGCCCGTCGATCATGTCTTCCACGATGCGGTAGCCGTAATGCATGGCCGCCGTGCACACCTGCACCGTACCTGAACCGAGCAGGACAAACTCCGCTGCATCGGACCAGTTAGCAATTCCGCCAATGCCGGACATAGGCAGCGCTGCAAGTGGGTCGGCCATGACCTGCTGAACCAGGTTAAGGGCGATCGGCTTGACCGCGGGTCCGCAGTAGCCGCCGTGCGACGACTTACCGCCAACGTAGGGCCGCGGCGTCAAAGTATCTAAGTCAATGCCGGTGATCGAATTAATTGTATTGATTGCAGAAAACGCGTCTGCTCCGGCACGTTTGGCTGCCCGCGCCACCACGCGGATGTCCGAGATATTCGGAGTCAATTTGACTATGACCGGCGTTCGCGCAACCTCTTTCACCCAGCCGGTGATCATCTCGGCGTATTCAGGTACCTGGCCGACCGCCGAACCCATCCCGCGTTCGCTCATCCCGTGGGGGCAGCCGAAGTTAAGCTCCAGTCCGTCCGAACCAGCATCCTCGGCTTGCTTGACGATGGTCTGCCAGGCATCACGCGAGGACTCGACCATCAGCGACGCGATCACCGCGTGTGCGGGATACCGCTTCTTGACCTCTGTAATCTCGCGCAGGTTGATTTCGATCGGGCGGTCGCTGATGAGCTCGATATTGTTGAGGCCCATCATGCGCTGGCCATTCCAATCGATTGAGGAGTAGCGCGAGGAGACATTCTGCACCTGCGCGCCGATGGTCTTCCACACCG
>CAXUND010000049.1:0-25230 GCA_964252445.1 uncultured Acidobacteriaceae bacterium
GCGATGAAATAGAGGTGCATCCACCCCACTCGGAGGTCATCCTGAGCGGAGCGAACGGTTCATCTAAAAGAGGGAATCAAGTGCGAACCGCAGATCCTTCCCTTCGCCATCGAGCGGCGCATGGCCAAGCAGGACAAGATTGACAATTGATGTCACGCGTTTGTACGACTCAAGGACTAGATGACTGAGCTCCAGCTAGATGGCGCGTGGGGCTTAAACTGAGTTATGACGACCGCCAGATGATTCCCTGGCAACCGGGAAATGTTGCAAGAATGTACTACAAATGCAACCGCTGCAACTGGGGAATGTCAGTAGAGCCTGACGACGCTGGAACCATAGCGATTCTGGAATGGTCCTTTAAACAGCATAACTGTGACGCCTAAGGTGAGAGGTCTCTTGAGCCGGGATGACAGGCTTCGGTGAGGACGGCGCAGCGGAGTCCGCTCGGGGCGTCCTAGTCCGTGCCCAGCGCCAGTGTGGGCGTAAACGCCTCCGACGCGGCTCCCACTTCCTGGTCGCGGTACTGCAGCTGGTAAAGCTTCCAGTAAAGCCCGCGCTGCGAGAGCAGCCGCTGGTGCGGACCCTGCTCGCGCAACTGCCCCTTGTGCATGACCAGGATCATGTCGGCCCGCTGGACAGTAGACAATCTGTGCGCGATCACTACCGAAGTCCGGCCCGTGACCATGCGGTCGAGCGCCGAGCGCACCAGCATCTCCGTATCCGTGTCGACCGACGAAGTCGCTTCATCAAGGATCAGGATCGAGGGCGCGTGGGCCAGCGCGCGGGCAAAGTTGATCAGTTGCTTCTGCCCGGTTGAAAGGCCGGCCCCCCGCTCACGCAACAGCTCGTCAAAGCCCGCCGGCAGGGTGCGGATGTAGGCGCCGATGTTGACCTCGTCGGCCGCGCGCTCAACCGCTGCTTCCGAGATCGGCGAGCCCATGCGGATGTTGTCGGCGATGGTTCCGGAGAACAGGAACGGGTCCTGCAGGACGACACCGAAATGCTGCCGCAGGGCCGTGAGATCGTGCTCGCGGACGTCAATCCCGTCGACGCAGACCTGCCCGTGCTGGATGTCGTAGAAGCGCATCATCAGCGAGATGATCGTCGTCTTGCCCGCGCCGGTGTGCCCGACGATCGCGGCGGTCTCCCCCGCGTGGATGGCGAAGGACACATCGCGCAGGATCCACTCGATCTCGTGCATGGCCGCGAGCTGCTCTGGAGACGCGGAAGCGATCGCGTCCGCCTGCTCGGGCGTAAGCCGCTGGTAGGTGAACCAGACGTGGCGAAATTCGACCGTTCCCACAGACGTACCGGCGCCTACCCGCGGTCGCGCCGGAGACACAATCTCGGGCTGGGTGTCGATCAGCTTAAAGACGCGCTCACTCGCGGCCATGGCCGCCTGCAGGATGTTGTACTTCTCGCTCAGGTCCTGGATGGGCCGGAAGAACCGCTGCGAGTACTGCATGAAGGCGACCAGCACACCGATGGTGACCGTGTTCGCCATCACGCCGCGGCCGCCGGCATAGATCACCAATGCGATAGCGATCGAGCTGAAGAGCTCGACTGCCGGGTAGTAGAGCGCGTAGGCGAGAATGGAATCCTTGAACGCGACCCGGTGCTGGTCGTTGATCGCTTCGAAATCATCAAAGGCGCGCTGCTGACGATTAAAGAGCTGCACCAGCTGCATCCCGGAGATATGCTCCTGGGTGTAGGCGTTGATCCGCGCGATCGCCGTCCGGATACGCCGGTACGAATCGCGCACATACTTGCGGAAGATCTGTGTCGCAATGTAGATCAGGGGTAAGACCGAAAAGGTGAGCAGCGCTAGCCACCAGTTCATCGAGAGCATCACCGCAACGATGCCGATGAGCACGAAGACATCCTCGAAGATGGCAAAGATGCCGGACGTGAACATCTCGTTCAACGCATCGACGTCGGAGGTCAAGCGGGTGACCAGGCGTCCGACCGGATTGCGGTCGAAGAAGCCGATGTGCATGCGCTGCAGGTGCGAAAAGATCTCCCGCCGCATGTCGAACATGACCTTCTGCCCTGTCCACTGCATCAGGTAGGTCTGCGCAAACTCAAGCCCGTAGGAGACGGAAAGCAGTCCGAGGTAGATCGTCGCCAGCTGGGTGACGCCATGCGCCGGATCGGAGCTCAGGTGCCGGGCCAGCCAGGAAAGCTGCGCAGGCGGCTTGGCGGACATGTAGCGGTCCACCGCAACCTTGACCAGGATAGGACCGGCCACATCCGCGCCCGCCTTGAGCAGGGTCGCCGCAAGCGAAAACGAGGCGGTCAGCTTGTAAGGGTAAAGGTAGGTAAGCAGCCGGCGCATCAGCCGGTTGTCATACGCTTTGCCGACTACGTCCTCATCCTGATTCTCGGCCACACCCCTATTCTAAATGGCGCAGCCGGACCGGCTAGCCCGCTGGCCGGCCTGCAGCTGCCGCGCGCGCGGCCCGGCGCCAAGGCCCAAGTGCAACATAGCGGCGAGGTCTTTACTCTGCGAGCAGTGCAAATCGGGACTTCCGGCAGGTTACAGCGGCCTGGAAACCACCTGCTGCAGGAGATCACCGGTGCTCCCCGCCACCCCCGGCGGGTTTCAAGCTCTGAACGGCTGCTCACGTGCGCTCCATGTATCCTTTCGATTTACTGATCATGTTTCAAGCCGGCGCTCCATTTAGCGGGTACCAGCTCCTCGAGACTCTCCGTCGCGAGGAGATCCCCCTCTTCCTCGGTCACGCCTTCATCACCATCGGGCTGCTCGCAGCAGCCTTCTCCTTTCTCAGCCGCAAGTTAAGCCCCCTCCTGCTCTGGTTTTCGCTCTTCTCTTTCTTGTATGGCCTGCGCATGTGGCTTCAGTTCGACACCACCCGGCTGCTCCTTGAGTCCGTCGTCTTCGACAGGCTGCGCCAGGGCAGCAGTTTCCTGGTGCCTATCCCCGCTTTCTTCTATTTCGAGGTCGCCGGTTTCCTCAGCCGGTACGGCAGGAAGATCGCCTGGTCACTCACAGGCATCTACCTCTGCTTTTTCATCGCGACCATGGCCTTCGGCCGCCTTCCAGCACTTGAGCAGATCAACCCGGTCATCATCATTGTTTCCGTGATCTCACTCACCGCCGTCTCCCTCAGCAGGAGAAATCCGGATCGCGACTTTGTCATTCTCCGCGGCGGACTGCTGATCTTTGTGGCCTTCATTCTGGTCGATAACATCGGCAGTCTGCTGAGCCGGTTTCCCGATCTGGAGCCATACGGCTTCATCTTCTTCCTGGCCACGCTCGGCTACGTGGCCGCCCGAAAGACCCTCGATCGCGATCAGCAGCTGGCCGAGATCCAGAAGGAACTGGAGGTGGCGCGCCGCATCCAGATGGCGAACCTGCCCGCTTCCTATCCCGACTCGCCCTTCTTCCGTGTAGCGGCCCGCTACGTGCCCATGACCTCCGTTGCCGGCGACTTCTACGATTTTGTCGTTGCCGACCGCCGCCAAACCGGGCTGCTCATCGCCGATGTCGCCGGGCACGGGGTGCCGGCGGCGCTGATCGCCTCGATGGTCAAGCTGGCTGCGTCCTCGCAGCGCGCCCATGCAGGCTCGCCCGCGGCCCTGCTGTCGGGAATGAACCAGGCTCTTTGCGGCAACACCCACAACCAGTTCGTCACCGCCGCCTATGTCTACCTGGATGCCGAAAGCGGTCTGCTCCGCTACGCTGCCGCGGCGCACCCACCCATGCTCCTGCTGCGTGAGGGCGCCGTGGTAGAGGTTGAAGAGAATGGACTGCTGCTGGCCGCTTTCTCCTTCGCGGCCTTCACCACGGCGGAGCGCCCGCTCCTGCCCGGCGACCGGATCGTTCTTTACACCGACGGCATCATCGAGGCGGCCAACCAGAACCAGGAAGAGTTCGGACATGAGCGCCTCAGGAAGACCCTTCGCGAAGGCAGCAGCCTGTCTGCAGAGGAAATGGCGGACGGGATCATCCACGCCGTTCAGCTGTGGTCCCGGAGCCAGGGAGACGATCTTACCGTGCTCGTCTGCGACTACGCGGCATCGCCATCCGGGTGACTGCTGCGCAGGGCTTTCCTGCGGGCGGATCTGCGGAAATGCGAAAATTGACAGATGCGGCTTGAGCAGCTTGAGGAAAGGACCAGCATCTTCGACGGGCCACGCTCGAGCGGGCTCGGGCTGTATGTCTCGGTGCCGTTTTGCCGCAGCAAGTGCACCTTCTGCAACTTTGCGTCGGGTGTGTACCCGGAAAGCCGGCTGGCGGCCTATGTCGCCCGGCTGGTGCAGGATCTAGACCTTGCCGCTGGCACCGCCCAGGCTGCCGCTCTGGTGCTGCCCCGGGTCATCCAGTCCATCTACCTCGGCGGCGGAACACCCAGCCTCCTCCGCCCGGCCCTGCTGGGTGCTCTCTTCGACGCGGTGCAGCGGAACTTCCAGGTAGCCGCCGATGCCGAGATCACCATGGAAGCGGCGCCCGGGCAGCTTGAGCGCCAGACACTCGACGCCGCCCTCGACTGCGGGGTCAATCGCTTCAGCTTCGGCGTGCAGTCCTTTGTCGATCGAGAGGCTGCGGCGACCGGCCGCCTGCATACCCGCGCGGTTGCGCTTGCCGACCTCGCCGAGGTCCGCAAAGCAGGAGCACGCGCCAGTGTTGACCTGATCGCCGGCCTGCCCGGGCAAACCATGGCCTCCTGGCGTGAGTCGCTCGAGGTACTGGTCGACTCGGGCGTCAACCACGCCAGCATCTACATGCTTGAAGTCGATGAGGACTCGCGCCTGGGCCGCGAAATGCTGCTGGGCGGCGTCCGCTACGGCGCCTTGGCCGCGCCGACGGACGATGCGACTGCCGCGATGTATCTTGAGGCTGCTGATCGGCTCTCTGCCGCCGGCCTTGCGCAGTATGAGATCTCGAACTTCGCGCGTGCGGGTCACCAGTCCCGCCACAACCTCAAGTACTGGCAGAGGGCGCCCTACCTCGGGGTAGGACTCGATGCCTCCTCCATGCTCCGCGACCAGTCTGCGCGCGCGGTGCGCTTCTCAACTACCGACGATCTGGAGGCCTACATGGACGGGCCTGTCGCGCCTGAGCTGACTCGCCTGGACGCGGTCGCGGAGCTTGAAGAAGCATGGTTCCTGGGTCTGCGAACCAATGCCGGCGTCAACCTGCGGACGATCGTCGGCGAGTTCGGCTCCGAAGCTGCCCGCGCAGCCTTGATCAGCGAGTTGCACGCCGATGGCCTCATCGCCATCGAAGGAGATCAGGTGTCGCTGACCGATCGCGGCCGGCTCATCTCCAATGACGTGTTCGAAAGATTTCTGGAACCGGCGTTGGCGCCGGCCATCTGAAGGAGACCGCGATGTCAACCCACACCCTGTTTGTGCCCGAACTTCAGCCTGATGAGCCGCTGCCCTGTCCGGTGACCACCATTGACCTGCGCAGCGACACGGTCACCCGGCCTACCGAGAAGATGCGCGCCGCCATGGCCGCCGCGCCGGTCGGCGATGACGTCTACGGGGAAGACCCCACCATCAACCTGCTGGAAGAGCGCGCAGCGGAGATCTTCGGCCGCGAGGCCGCCATCTTTGTGCCCACCGGCACCATGGGCAACCAGATCGCCATCCGCCTGCATACCGAGCACGGGCAGGAGGTCATCTGCGAAGAGCGCGCCCACCTGGTCGACTGGGAGATGGGCATGGTCTCCGCCTTCTCCGGCTGCCAGCTGCGCACCGTGCACTCCCCTGACGGCGTGCTGACCTGGGACCACATCCAGCCGGCAATCGCCGCCAGGATCTACTACCGCACCCAGACCGGGCTGATCTCGCTGGAAAACACGCACAACATGGCCGGCGGCATCGTCACCCCGCTCCCGGTCTTCGAGCGCATCTGGCAAGGCGCCAGGGAAGCAGGGCTCCCGGTCCACCTCGATGGAGCCCGCATCTTTCACGCGGCAACCCACCTGGGCATAGGCGTGGCCGAGCTGACGCGCGGCTTTGACTCGGTCATGTTCTGCCTGTCGAAAGGACTGTGCGCCCCGGTCGGATCAATGCTCGTCGGTACGCGCGAGTTCATCACCCGCGCCCGCTCGGTGCGCAAGGCACTCGGCGGCGGCATGCGCCAGGCGGGCATCCTGGCCGCGGCAGGCCTGATCGCGCTCGAAGAGATGCCCGCGCGCCTCTCTGAAGATCACGCCAATGCCCGTGTCTTAGCCGAGGCCATCGCGACCCTGCCCGAGGTGGTGCTCGATCTCGCGAACGTGCAGTCGAACATCGTGATCTTCGACCTGCGCGATAGCGGCGACGCGGCCGCGCTGGTCGCCCGCCTCAAGACCCGCGGCGTGCTGGCCGGTGCCACCGGACCGAACTCAGTCCGCTTCGTTACCCATAAAGATGTAAACCAGACCGACGTGCTTGAAGCCGCGCGCGTGCTGGCCGAGGTGATCGCGGCTTAATGCACACCACTTGCCTGAGCCGCACTACTTGATTGTCATCCTGAACGAAGTGAAGGATCTGCTTTGGTTTTGCCTTGCGACGGAGGAGCGGTTTGCCTTGCTGTGTGGAGCGGAGCGAACGGTTCACCTCAAAACCATTTAGTGCGGTTGCGAGCGTGTGAAGTGCGAAAAGCAGATCCTCCGCTTCGCTCAGGATGACACCCTGTTTTCGGCGGAACAAAGCCTCAAGGAACCAGCCGCAGCGTGTGCTTCGCCGCCCCGGCAACCGCCGCATCCGTAAACGGCAGCGCGAACGTGGTCCCTCGGTACCAGTTCGGCCACTGATCGCGGTAATACGCGCTGTCGGGATTCCCGGACTGCCCCATGACGATGTTTTCAGTCGCGGTGTCCGGGCTCGCCCAGTCGATGGTAAAGCGCTGCGACGGACCCAGGCCGCCTTTTGATTGCTGCACCGTGGTCGTGTCTCCGCCGAGCGGCAGAGGACCGATCCCGCTGGCATGCCTGAAACCCGGCAGCAGCCCGTACAGCGGGTGCTCGATCAGCACCTGGTGGATGTCGCCATAGGTCCACTTCGCGAGGTTCCCGGGTGCATGCGCATCGTCGAGTCCCTGCGCCAGCACCCCGGCGAGAAAATCATCCCATGACTTGTAGCCCGTGGGCAGCCACGCGGCCGGCTCATGCATGATCAGCTCCTCGCGCGCAAACTCGCTTTCGCCCCAGGAGTAGAGCTTCCAGTCATCTCCGATCTTCGGCTTGAGCAGCGCCGGCCAGAAGGCGTTCTTCGCGGCCGTCAACACCGCCGCCGCAGCCGAGCCGGGCGCCATCGACCCGTCCCAGGTGCGCAGCAGATCCGCCGCCGCCCGCTGCTTCGCACTCGCCTTTGACGCGTGATCGGTGGCGTAGGCGAAGCGCTGGCCGATCGCCTGGTCGACCGTCGACACCACATCCGTTTGCAGCGCGATCATGTCCTTTGACGTCAGGCCATTGCGCCCGGAGAGCTGCTTCCAGATGCGCTCATTGCGATAGGGCGCCGCCCACTCGAGCGTGAGCTGGTAGGGATAGCCGTCCGGCGTGACCCGGGAATTTGCCGTCGCCACCAGGCCGCCTTCCGGGTCGAGCGTCGACGGCATCGCATCGAATGGCACGTACCCGGTCCACTCGCGATCGTTGGCGCTGCCCGTACCGCCGCTGCTCTGCGCCCGCACCGGCACCGCCTGCAGGCCCCCGTCGCGAATGGGAATATAGCCCACCGCCTGGTAGCCGATATGCCCCTGGTCATCGGCATAGATCACGTTGAGCGTAGGCGCCCACCAGTTCTGGAGCGCGGCGCGAAAACCCGCCCAGTCCTTCGCCGTATTCAGCGCGTAGATCGGGAGGCCCGCCGTCTGCGGCTGGTAGACCGACCACTTCACCGCCAGTGCGCGCCCTTCCTTCTGCAGCAGCGGAGTGACGATCGGACCGTGGTCCGAACTCTCCACATCGAGCACCACGTCCGCACCCCCGCGCACATGGATCGTCTCCGACGCGTGCGCGAGCGGCTGCCAGCCGCTCGGTGAAAGATAGTGGCCGCGGCTGTCGGTTTGCTCAATGTAAACATCCTGGGTGTCGCCGTAGAGCGCCGTGTAGCCCCAGGCGATGTGCGCGTTGTGGCCTACCAGGATAAACGGCAGCCCGGGAACCGTCGTGCCCGCCGCGTGGTAGTCGTCCGGCTGCCCGCTGCTCACCTCTAAATCAGACTCGTACCAGATGTCCGGAATATTGTGGCCCAGGTGCATGTCATTCGAGAGCAGCGGCTTGCCCGATGCCGTGTGCGCTCCCGAGACCGCCCACTCGTTCGATCCCGGCGCGCAGTCAGAGCATCTCCCCCGCGTCGCTTCGATCAGGTGGTCGAGCGCAATCAGGTCCGGCCGGGAAAGATGATTGGATCCTGTCTGTGTCTCGTCCAGCGGCACGTCAGGAATGGCCGGTTGCGGATCTGTGATCCCCGGACCGGAGGGCACCGGCGGATGGTCCCGCCACGAGCCGACCGGGTAAAGATCGGCCGCCAGAGTAGGTCCCAGCCGGCGCGTGACCTGCTCGCGGGTGAGCTTGTCCTGCCAGCGCTCGTCAAGCATCTGCACCATGCTCAACGCGATCAACATCGAATCGGTCGGAGTCCAGGGGTGCGGACGGTAGGCGAGCAGCTTAAACTCGGCCGGCAGCGTACCCGAGGCTTCGCTCGCCGCGATAAAGGCGTTCACGCCGCGGGCATAGGCCTCAAGCTGGGCGCGCTGCTCAGCCGGAAGCGTGCCTGCGAGCCGCTCGGCCGTACGGCGAAACAGCAGCACGCGCTGCATGCGGTCATGCTCGAGCACTTTCGACCCCAGCAGCTCCGCCAGCTCCCCGCCCGAGGCGCGGCGGATCATGTCCATCTGCCACAGCCGATCCTGAGCCGTCACGTACCCTTGCGCCACCAGCATGTCCGTGAGCGTCGCTGCCTCAATGTGGGGCACCCCGTGCTGGTCGCGCCGCACCGTGACCGGCGCCGAGAGCTCGGCCACGGCAAGCGTTCCGTCCAGCTGCGGGAGCGAGGCGCGGATCGCGTGACGCAGCCACCAGGTTCCTCCGGCCAGTGCCAGGCAGAGAAGCAGAACCGATAGCAGGACCAGCCAGGCGAGGCGAACGGGCCAGGAGCTGCGCCGGGCGGGCCGGCTAACGCGAGTAGCAGTCACGCGACGATTCTCTCATCCGGCTCCTGATCCGGCATCAAGGCTGGAACGTTTCTTTAGCAGGACCATCGAATAGAATGGCAGGTACACACATGTCTAACGCTCGCGGACCATCGGCACAGAAGCAGGACCAGCAGGTGACCAGGCGCATCTTCCTCGGCGTCGGCGCTGCCGCAGCAGTCGGCGCATTCCTCGGCTGCCGCCACCCGGCGGTCGTGCTGGCGGAAAAGCTCGAAGCCCCGCGCGAAATCACCATCCTGCAGTTCACCGACGCCGGCCAGCCCCTGGGACCGGCCAAGGTGATGACCATCGTCAAGACGGATGCCGAATGGAAGCAGCAGCTTTCCCCCGCCGCCTACGACATCACCCGCCATGCCGACACCGAGATGGCCTACTCCGGCAAGTACTGGAACCTGCACGAAAAGGGCCTCTTCCGCTGCATTGACTGCGCCACGGCGCTGTTCAGTTCCTCGACCAAGTTCGACTCAGGCACCGGCTGGCCCAGCTTCTGGCAGCCGATCGCGAAGGAGAACGTGCGCGAGATGCATGACTCCTCCTTCGGCATGGAACGGACGGCGGTCGCCTGCGCCCGCTGTGACGCCCACCTCGGCCACGTCTTTGACGATGGGCCGCAGCCGACCGGGCTGCGCTACTGCATGAACTCGGTCGCGCTGAACTTCATCAAGGCGTGATCATCGGCGGCCTGTGATCGCGAGCCGCACCCACGGCTCCGCTCACAGCCTCAAGCCCATCAGCATCGCGTCTTCCTCGGGATTCTGGTAGTAGCCTCTCCGCCGGCCCTCGAGGACAAAGCCCATGCGCAGGTAAAGTCGCAGCGCCGCCGCATTTGAGGCACGCAGCTCGAGCAGCAGCCTGCCGGCCGCGAGGCTGCGGCCCCACCACACTACCTCCTCCACCAGCATGCGGCCCAGACCGTGGCCACGCGCCGGAGCAGCGACGACCACGGCTTCGAGCTCCACCTGGTCGGCGACATGGCTGGCCGTGGCGAAGCCTGACACCTCGCCCCCTGCTTCTACAACCCAGGCCCCGCGACGCGCAGGCTGCTCGGCGATCACCTTCAGCATGCGCAGGTACTCAAACGGAGGCCAGTGCGGAGCTGTCGGCTCCGTGGCAGACAGCAGCAGAACGGCGTCGATGTCGCCTCGCCGCATCGGCCGGACATGAGGAGCCAAATCTCCGGCCAAAGACGGGCTCATGGCTGCTTTGCTGTGTAGGCGGGCTGCCGGACGTAGTTGCCGTCCAGGGCGACCACGTCTTCATAGTCCTGGCTGAGCAGCCGCGGATACGCCGGCAGCATGGCGTCGAACGCGCACGGAGCTGCAACCAGCCGGGCTGGCGGCCATGCCGCCGCAAGCTCTTCCTCGCAGATGACCAGAGAGGCGGCTGCCTGAGCGGCGGCATCGGCAATGCTGAGCAGCCGCTCGCTCGCGCCGGCTGTCGTATATTCGCCGAGGTAGACCTCGCCGCGGCCGGCGCTGAGCGCGGCAAACTGCTCATGGTGCGCCATCGCCAGAACCTGCAACCTGGAGACCGCAACCACCGGCACACCGGTTGCCTGATGCAAGGCCTTGGCCGCGCTCACGCCCATGCGGATGCCGGTAAAGCTCCCCGGCCCATGTACGACAACCAGCGCCCCGAGCGCGCCTACGGCAACGTCGTGCCCGGCCAGAAGCGCGCGCAGCGCAGGCACCAGCGCTCCGGCGAATCGCCGCCCGCGCAGCGCCACCTGCTCGACCAGCACGAAGCCCTCTGCATCCGCCTGCACCAGGGCGAGCGATCCTTCCGCGCCGCATGTGTCTATCGCTAGAACCATCATGGCCGGCCTTCCATCCGCGCCAGGACTCTCCCCAGCTGCGCATCGTTGTCGTAGCCGGAGCGGACCGCCCGCGCTCGCCCGGCAGCAGCGATCGCCTCGCGCTCCTCTGGATGCGCGAGATAGTACCGCGCCTTCTCGGCACACTCCTCAAGCGAAGAATAAAACTCGGCCTCCTTACCTTCTTTAAAGGCCTCCTGGTGCCCGGGCGAGCGCTCCGCCAGCAGGAACTGCGCGCAGCCGGTGATCTCAAAAGACTTGTGCGCAACGTCCTCCTCATTCATGCGCGTGACAAAAGCGAGATTGATCTTCGACTTCCAGAGGCTCTCGCGGTATTCCGCGTCCTTCATCATGCCGCCGACGACGTACTTTGCCCGCAGCTCCGGGGTGAGCGCCGTCTCCCAGCGCGGACCTGCGATCGCTACCGGCAGGTGCTGCTCCTCGCCCAAACGGGTGAGGAACTCCGCCCGCTGCTCGAGCGGGCTGCCGGTGTAGGAGAGCTCGCGTGTCCGGTCCGTGTCCGACCAACCCGCAGGCGGAGGAAAGTGCTGCAGCGGGTCATAGCTGAGCGCGATCTTGATGAAGGGTAATCCCCACTCGGTGTAGCGCGCGACATCGACCGAGCGGAAGAGGCAGTGCAGATCAAACAGCTTGTAGACGCGCAGGAACTGCAGCCAGCATTTGTCCTTGCGGGGGCCAAAAGGATTGTCCTGGTTGTAGCAGACAGTTTTCGCGCCAAGCTCCTTGATCGCTACTACGGTCTGCGGCGTGAAGTGGACCGGCTTGTCGAACCAGACCAGGTCAGGCTTTTCTGCGCGCGCGAGCGCCAGCAGGTCGCGGTTCACCTTCGCGATCAGCGGACCTGCCGGGTATCGATTGCGGAAGGCGTTTGCGTAGCGCCAGCGAGGCTCGTAGGCGTCGACTGCGAATGGCACCAGCTGCTGGCCTAAGCGCTCAAAGGCCTGGTAGCGGTAGAGCGCCGTGTTCCCTGGCGCAAGCGCACCGGCGTAGAGAATCTTCAACCCGCGTCCAGTCACAGTTGCGCAAGAGCCTGCGCCAGGTCGGCCACCAGGTCCGCCTCGTCCTCGATGCCGACCGAGATCCGCAGCAGCCCGTCGCTGATGCCGAGCCTTGCGCGCACCGCAGGATCCACAGCCGCGTGGGTCATGGTCGCCGGGTGCGAGACCAGCGTCTCAACGCCCCCGAGCGACTCGCCCACAATGCAGAGTTCAAGCGCCTTGAGAAAAGTGTTGGCGCGTTCGCGCGTGCCCATGTCAAAGGCGATCAGCGAACCGAATCCTGTCTGCTGGCGCTCGGCCAGCGCGCGCTGCGGGTGCGAGTCGAGGCCGGGGTAGAAGACTTTGCCCACCTTCGCATGCTGGTCGAGAAACGCAGCTACGGCGCGGCCATTCTCTTCATGCTGGCGCATGCGCACAGCCAGCGTCTTGACCCCGCGCAGCACCAGCCAGGCCTCAAACGGGCTCAGGATGCCGCCGGTGCACTTCTGCACATACGCAAACTTCTCAGCATGCTCCGGCTTGGTGCCGACCAGCACGCCGCCCAGGCCGTCCGAGTGGCCGTTGAGGAACTTGGTGGTCGAATGCATGACGATGTCCGCGCCGAGCCCGATGGGCTGCTGGAAGTAGGGGGAGAGAAAAGTGTTATCCACCGCCAATTCGACACCGTGGCTGTGACAAATCTCAGCGACCGCGCGAATGTCGGTCAAGGTCATCAGCGGATTGGTCGGCGTCTCGATGTGAACCAGCTTGGTCTCGGGCCGGATCGCATCGCTCACAGCGTCAAGATCGGAAGTGTCGACATAGGAGAACTCAATGCCGTAGCGGCCGACAATTTGGTCGAAGAGGCGCTGCGTGCCGCCGTAGACGTTCTCTCCGCAGAGGACGTGGTCACCCACCGAGAGCATCGTGACCATCGCCGAGATCGCCGCGATGCCGCTCGCAAAGACGTGCGCGCTCGTGCCGCCTTCAAGCGAGGCAAGCGAGGTTTCAAGGGCATCGCGGGTGGGGTTCGAGACGCGCGAATACTCGTAGCCCTTGTGAACGCCGATCTCCTGCTGCGCATAAGTGGAGGAGAGATAGATAGGCACATTCACCGCGCCGGTCAGCGGGTCAGGAGCCTGGCCGTCGTGAATAGCGCGCGTCGAAAAGCCATGCTTCGATGGATCCTGGGACATGGTTCAAGGGTAGCAGTTTGGCTGGCACCTGCTTCCTGTCTGCCCGCCTAGTTCTTCGCGACAGCGACTGCCGCAATCAAGCCGCCCAACACCCCAATCGCTACCGCCACGACGATAAGCCCTCTGGTGCGATCGGTATGTCGATGCTGAAAGGAGTTGTACCCACCGTAGCCTTCCTTGATCTTGCGCACCGTGGAATACTGCAGGGTCACATTGCTCTTCCGGTCGACGTCAAAGAAAGTGAAGTCTGCATCAGTATTCGACACAAACTCGCCAAATTCCTCTTGTCCTTGAAGAGGAATCACGGTGATGTGAGTCTTCGGAGACAAGCGGGCCACTCTTGCTCTGACAGCGACCTCCTGCCTGCTGGGCGGCGTGGATTGCTGAGCAAAACCGGTAACGGTGATCGAGAAGATAAGTAGACGCGCTACCAGCTTTATGAACACTGTTGCCATTCGCCCAGCATACGCGTGCCGCAGACAGTCAGTTCTGCTGGAACGGATTGCGAATCGTAAGCGACTCGATCTTCTGCCCGCCCTGCATGTCTTCGGAGTAGAGCACGCTGCATCCGGATTTGAGCGCCGACGCAATCATCAGCGCGTCGAAAATGCGGTACCTATAGCGTTCGGCAATCTCAACTGCTTTATCGTGTATATCAATCGTGATCGGAGACGGCGGCTCACAAAGGGCGAGAAAATCTCCAGTAGCTTTTCTGATCTCTGTCCATGGCATCTTGAGTCTGCGAAGCGCTACCAGGACAAACTCGTTTAGCACCTGCACGCTAATGTGGCCACCAGCAGATAACAAGTCGTCCGACACGGCGGTTCGATAGTCGCTCTCGGCTGCGGAGTAGACAAGAATCGTCGTATCAAAAAACACGCGAGCGGCCACTAGCGCTCGTTTGCCTCCATGCGGTCGAACTTAAAGCCAGGGGGGAGCGGTTTACGGAGTCGTCGCAGCGACTCAAGCGCTTGTTGGCGGCGCTGGTCCCGGCTGATCTCAAACCCCCGCTCTCCGGCGACACGAATGTCAATCTGGTCGCCTACCTTTAGCTTCAACGCCTCGACGACGGCCGCGGGCAAACGAACCGCCAGGCTGTTCCCCCACTTGGCTACCTGCACGCCATCCTCCTTGGATACACAGTCGGTCTAGTATATCCAGGATCAACCCGGCCCATCAAATATATTCTTCGACAGATACCTCTCCGCCGAATCAGGCACGATCGTCGCCACCCGCTTCCCTGCTCCCAGCCGCTCGGCCACAGCAAGCGCCGCGAACACCGCGGCTCCCCCGCTTGAGCCCGACAGAACGCCCTCCTCGCCCGCCAGCCGGCGGACCATGCCGAAGCCCTCCGCATCCGTCACCCGCACGATCTCGTCCGCCACGTCGGGGTTAAACGTCTCCGGCACAAAGCTGACGCCGATGCCCTCAATACGGTGCGGTCCGGGCGCCCCGCCCTGCAGCACCGAGCCTTCCGTCTCGACCGCGACCGTGAGGATGCGCGCATCCTGCTCCTTCAGAAATCTCGCTACGCCCGAGAACGTCCCTCCGGTGCCGACACCCGACACGAAGGCGTCGATACGCCCGTCCATCTGCTCCCACAGCTCGGCGGCCGTGGTTCGCGCGTGAAACTCCGGGTTCGCGCGGTTCTCAAACTGAAGCGCCGCGAAGCACCGCGCATCCGCCGCCACGTGCGCCCGCGCCAGCGCAATTGCCCCCTTCATGCCTTCGTTCTCCGAGGTTCGAACCACAGTCGCGCCAAACGCCCGCATCAGGATGCACTTCTCTTCCGCATACCCTTCGGGCACGTAGAGCACCACCGCGTAGCCACGGTTCACCCCGGCCAGCGCCAGGCCCACACCGGTGTTCCCGGCCGTCGCCTCGACGATGGTCATCCCCGGACGCAGCGCTCCGCGGGCCTCAGCATCGAGCACGATCCCCAGCGCCGCGCGATCCTTCACGCTGCCGCCGGGGTTCAGAAACTCAAGCTTCGCGTAAATCTCCGCCGACTGCGCAGGCACCAGACGCCGCAGCCGCAGCATGGGCGTGCGGCCGATCAGGTCGAGCACGCTGTCAGAGACACGCAGGCCACCGGCGCTTACCTGCAGGCCGCCGGTGCTTACCTGCAGGCCACCGGCGCTCGTCCGCACGGCGCTCGTCCGCGCGGCGCTCATCCGCGTGGCGTCGCCGCTCACGCCTACGCCGCTGCCGTTGTTTTCGTCCGCCACTACTGGGTGCCGCCGATCGACGGCGCCGGCTTCTCCCCGGTGAGGCGCGGATAGTAACCGGTGCGGGTACGAACGATAAGCTTTCTTCGTCCGGAAGCCTCGTGAGCTTCGACCCGCAGCTGCCGGTACCCGCCCAGGCTGGCAGGCTTGGTGGAGTGGTAGCCGATGGTGTACTGGGAGCGGATATCCCGGGCTACTTCGCCTGCGATCGCGTCCACATCCTTGAGCGAGCGGGGAAAATAGGCGATGCCGCCGGTCTCCTGGGATAAGAGCTGCAACGCCCGCTTGGCGCGGCGCGCTTCGCGGCCCCCGCCGTCATCGCCGAAAAGCAGCCCGATCGAGTAGATGATCGGCCCCTGCAGCTCCTGGACGCGCTGAATGGTCTGCTCGAGCGACAGGCTGGAGGCGTTGTCCTCGCCGTCGGTAATGATCAGCAGCACCTGCTTGGGCCGGCGGGCGCCCTTCGCCAGCTGGTCGGCCGACGCGACAGTCGCGTCATAGAGCGCCGTCCCGCCCTTCGAGTCCAGATGTGCCAGGCCTTCGCGCAGCTTGCCGATGTCGGAGGTAAAGTCTTGGTCGATAAAGGCTTCATCTGAGAAATTGACGATGAAAGCCTCATCCTCCTTGTTCGACGCCTGCACCAGGTCCAGCGCCGCCGCGTTCACCGCGCCGCGCTTCTCGCGCATCGAGCCCGAGTTGTCGACCAGGATGCCCATCGAGACAGGAATGTCCTGGTGTTCAAAGGAGTTCACCGTCTGCTGGACGCCATCCTCAAAGATGTGGAAGTCCTCCTTCTTGAGGTCCGAAATGAGTTGCCCCCGCTCGTCGAGCACGGTCGCGTTCAGCACCACTTCTTCAACGTCGCGCCGCAGCGTGTAGCCGGATCCGGAGCGTTCGACATCGGAGCTGCGGGCCGCGGCGGTGCCCGGATGAGCGGCGCTCACAGGAGTATTGTCCGCCGGATCGGGCGAGAGCACCGGGTCTCGATCGACATCAAGGGAGCGCTGGACCTCGGGCCTGGTGGGGTCCAGGGATGGCATCTGCCCCGGCGATGGCGCTGGAGCGGGAGCCTGGGAGTGGGCCGGCACACATCCCGCAAGCGCGAGCCACAGCAGGACGTGGAGGCTACTGGAGCGGCGCATAGTACCCATTCCGCGCGTGAACGGTGAGTAAAGGGAGCCCTGGCGGAGGCACCAGCTTGACCTTCACCTTGCGAAACTTGCCGTCCTTCTTTTCGTCGTCTGATCGGTAGCCGAGCAGGTACTCGTTGCGCAGCTCCTGCGAGATCTTGCTCGCGATGTCCCCCATCTCCGACGCATCATCGACCTTGAACAACCGTCCGCCAGTCTGCTCGCAGATGTCGTTCAGCAGCAGCGGACCAAGCCGTTCCTCCGTGGTAACCGCATACTGGTCGAAGATGCCGATCGAATAGATCTGCACGTCCGACTCGCGGATCACCGACTTCAGCTCGTTTTCGGTGTAGCGGCTGCGGTTATCCCCGCCGTCGGAGACCACCAGCAGCGCCTTCCTCTGGTACTTGGCCTGCTTCATCTTGATCATGCCGAAGTAGATGGCGTCGAGCAGCGCCGTGCGCTTCTCCGGCTTCACCTGCGCCAGGCGAGCCTCCACGTTATCGACCGAAGAGGTGAAGTCCTCGATCAGCTCCGGGCGGTCGTTGAAGCCGACGACGAAGAACTCATCCTGCGGATTCGCAGTCTTCATGAACTCGATGACCGACTGCCGGGCTCTGACGAACTTCGAGGTCATGCTGCCGCTCAGGTCGAGCACAATACCGATCGTGACCGGCGCGTCCTCGGTTGAAAAGCTCTTGATCGTCTGCAGCCTGTCCTTCTCGTAGATAAAGAAGTTTTCCTTTTCAAGCCCGGTCACCAGCCGGTCCAGCGGATCGGTGACGGTGAGCGGAATCAGCACCAGGTTGACGTTGACCCGGATCCGCTCGCCCTGGTGGGCGTTCAGCGCCGCTTTCCCTTCCACCGCAGGAGGTTCATTGCTGGGCGGCGGAGCGGCAGGCTTCGGGTCAACGTGGATCTTGTTGAGCGGATCGGCCTCCTGCGCATGAGCAGCCGAAAACGCGAGCATCAGGCAAAGGCTGAGCCGTACAAGGTGGCCGGGCAGCAAGCGGAATGGGCGCGGCAACAGCATTGGTGACTTACTCCATGTTCGCTCAGTGCAGGGACCTCAGGCAATCGGGCCGTAAGGCAGACCCGGTTCCAGCGAAGACGCGTTGCTTCTAACTCTATGAGATGCCATCGGCCATCTGGAGCCATCTTGGTCTCCTGCGTTGACCCATGGCAACACGCCTAGGTAACCCCAGCCAGGGCAGCCTGTCGGCTACAATCACGAGAAGCACACCACCTCAGAGAACAGCCAGTGTCTGCTCCTGGCGCATCGGAGCACCACCCTCAGCATGGCCCGCATTTACCCGTTTCGCGCCCTACGTTACAACCCCTCTCTGGTCCGGGTCGGGGACTGCGTGACCCAGCCCTATGACAAGATCTCGCCCTCCATGCAGCAGGCTTACTACCAGCGCAGCCCGTACAACCTGGTCAGGATCATCCTTGGACTGCCCGAGTTGTTTGACGGTGAAGGTACGGGCGACGTTTACACCCGCGCCGCCCGCGATTTCGCCGAGTGGCGCAAGACCAACATCCTCACTGCCGAAAATGAGCCCTGCATCTACGCCTACTCGCAGCGCTTTACCGTCCCGGGCACCCAGACCGTGGTTGAGCGGCGCGGCCTGATTGCCCTGGGCGAGCTCTACGACTACGCCCAGGGCGTGGTCTTCCGCCATGAGCAGACGCTCTCGAAGCCGCGCACAGACCGGTTGAACCTGCTGCGGGCAACGCGGGCTCATTTCGGCCAGATCTTCATGCTCTACTCCGACCCGGCCCAATCGGTCGAGCAGCTGGTCTTCGATCCGCACGCAACCCCCGAGATCGAGGTCACCGACGAGTACGATGTGCTGCACCGGGTCTGGCAGATCTCGGACCCTGGCGTCATCAACATGGTGGCGGGCGCGCTTTCTGACAAGAAGCTGATCATCGCCGACGGCCATCACCGCTATGAGACCGCGCTCGCCTACTCCAGGGAATGCGCGCCAGCCTCGCCGCCGGCCTACTCGGAGCACAATACCCAGCGCCTGCCGCAGCCGGCCTACCCGGAAGCCGCGGTGATGATGACCCTGGTCAACATGGATGCCGAGGGGTTGGTCATTCTGCCCACGCACCGGGTGGTGCACTCGCTGCCGGGCTTCTCCACGGCAGAGTTCCTGGCCAGGGCGGCAGAGTACTTCGAGATCAGCCCCTTGGCAGCGCGAGATGCTGACAGCCTGATGGACGCGGTGAGGGCAGCGGGCAAAACGGGTACGGCGATGGTCGCTGTCTCCCGCGAGGGAGCGTCGCTGCTGGTGGCAAAGCGGGAGCCGGTTGCCGGGGCGCTCAGCGGCGTATCCCCGCGTAAGCGTCACCTGGATGTGGTGCAGCTGCACCAGCTGGTGCTGGAGCAGCTGCTCGCCATCAGCGCCGAGGCGATCCGCGACCAGGCCAACCTCCGCTACGTGCGCGATGCCGCCGAAGCAGTGACGCAGGTGCGGCGCGGCGAAGCGGATGTCGCCTTCCTGTTGAACCCGGTCACCCTCGACCAGCTGCGCGAGGTCACGTTTGCTGGTGAGGTGATGCCGCAGAAGTCGACCGACTTCTTCCCGAAACTGCTCAGCGGCCTGGCCGTCTATGCGCTGGACTAGGGTGACCTGGGCTGCCGGGTGCCTGATCGCCGCATCGTTTATGGATGCAGGCGCTCAGCAGCCGCCCGCAAGCTCCCCCCACTTCCGTGTCGTGCTCGATGCCGCACACGGCGGTCCGGAGACCGGGACCCGCATCTCGGATCGCATGCTGGAGAAAGATCTGGTGCTCTCGCTCTCGGTCCGTCTGCGATCGACGCTTGCCGCACACGGGATCGACGTAGTCACGACGCGCGAGAGCGACGCTGCCCTGTCGCTCGGTGACCGCGCAGCCGCCGCCAATCACTCGTCCGCGTCTGCCTGCCTGCTGCTGCACGCTACCGCGAGCGGCACCGGGGTACACCTCTACACCTCGTCGCTCGCGCCTGCCTCCGATCGCGCCGGATTGCGACCCTGGTCGGCGGCACAGTCCCCCTACATCACCCAGAGCCTGCGCCTGTCCTCCGAGATCAGCTCGGCCATGGGCCACTCTGCCATCCCCGTAGCTCTGGGCCGCACCTCGCTGGCACCCATGGATTCACTCGCCTGCCCGGCCGTTGCCGTGGAGGTCGCACCATTGGCGGCGCGGCGCGGTGAGCGCGGCCTTCTGCTCTCGGACCCCGAGTACCAGGCTCGCCTGGTCGATGCGTTAACCGGGGCACTCGAGCAGTGGCGCGCCGACTGGACAGAGCAGCCGTGAGTGAGACCTCCGGCACGTTCCGCAGCCCCCGCACCCACCCGCACGTCCCACATCCGCGTCCGCGCATGCATCCGCAGCGGCGAAGCTCGCGGCTCGGCATTCCGCGGTCGCAGCTCTGGCTCTTCTGGATCCTGCTGCTTTCGGTCGGCGCGATGGCGGGCTTTCTCGTCAGGCTGCGCAAAACAGCCGACGAGCGCTATGCCGCCGCGGCGCAGCCCCTGCCGCTCACCGCCGCGAGCGGCATTCCCGAGGCGCCGCTGCGCCTCTATCTCGCGAATGATGCGGACGGATCGCTGGCTGAGAAGCCGATCCGCTTTCCACTGCCGGCGGATCCAAGTACCCGCGCGCGGGTGGTTCTCGAGAAGCTGCTGGAGGAGTATGCCGACCCAGGGTCCTCGCACCCGCTTCCGCCCGGTACCGGCAACCTGGTCGGAGCCGGCATTGAGGATGTCTGGCTGATGCCGGTGCCCTCGACCGCTGCGCATCCGCAGCGCGGGCTGCTCGCCGTGATCAACCTGAGCCCTGCTTTTGTGCAGAACCATCCTTCCGGCATTGAGCCGGAAACATTGTCGCTGCTGTCGATGATCGCGACTTTGCGGGCCAATCTGCCGGACGTCTCAGAGGTGCGCTTCCTGGTGGACGGGCATGAGAAGGCGACCCTTGCGGGACACGCGGATACGACCCGAACTTATCTCGCCGGCAACACCCAGATGGCGGAAAACCAGTGATCGGAATAGTGAAGTGGAAACTTCAGTATTCGCCAATACTGAAGTGGGAACTTCAGTGATTGGCGTCTTCGATTCCGGCGTCGGCGGCCTCACGGTTCTGGGTGCGCTGCTGCGCCGTTTGCCGGGGGAGGACTACCTCTATCTCGGCGATACGGCGAGGCTGCCGTACGGGTCGAAGTCGCAGAAAACCATTGCCCGCTACGCCGTTTCGAGCGCGCGCTTCCTGGTTGAAGAGGGCGCCAACTTCCTGGTGATTGCGTGCAACACCGCCAGCGCCCTGGCGCTTGAGGATATTTGCGCGGCGGTGCCGGTGCCGGTGCTCGGGGTAGTCGAAACCGGGACCAACGCGGCGCTCGCGAGCTCGGTGACCAAGGACGCCCTGGTGATCGCGACCGCCGCGACGGTCGAGAGCCACGCCTACGCCCGCGCCTGCGCCGGGCGCGGTCTGCGGGCGCTCGAAAAGGCCTGCCCGCTGCTGGTGCCGCTGGTCGAGGAAGGCTGGATCGATCACCCGGTCACCGCCGAGGTGCTTGCTATCTATCTCGCGGAGCTGCTCCGAAGCGCCGCCTCCGCAGGTCTCCAGCCGGATACGCTCGTCCTCGGCTGCACCCATTACCCGCTTCTGCGCGCGCAGATTGAAAAAGCACTTGCAGAGCACGCTGCGCTCGCGGTGATCGACTCGGCGGAAGTGACCGCCGCGCAGGTCGCGGAGCGGCTGGGCGCGGGAGACGCTGGCGCGGGAACAGGCACGCGGCGTTTCTACGCGACCGACTCAGTTGAAAAGTTCAGGACACTCGGCAGCCGCTTTCTTGGCCATCCGATCGGTGAAGTGCGGCTGGTCGATCTCGGCGGATAGCGGCCACTTACTTCGTCAGCTCGATTGACAATATCTGCCCGCCGATGGACTTGTCCGATACCTCCGCATACTCCACTTTGGCCTTCATGCCTTCCATCTCTTTGCAGGCGTTCATGTCTTTCTCGGGCGTGAAATTCGTCGCCGTAAAGTCGATCTGGAACAGGTCATTGCGGTAGAGGGTGACAGTCTTGCCTGCCCCGCTTTCATCGACGGTTAGAGTGATGATCTTGGGATAGGCGCAGGCGACGTTGCGCAGAATGCCTTTGGCCGTATGCCGTGGCCCGGTAGGTTCCTCGGTCGGGTACTTTGGCCCGGAGTCTGGCGCCTGCTGGTGGAAGACGACGACGCTGCCGTCCGGCATGGTCTTGGTGACGCGCCCGGATGGCAGGCTCCCGCCGGCAGCCGAAGTTACGGCGCCGGACTCACGGGCCGGGCCGTCGCCGTAGGCGGCTTTTGCCTGCTCGATCGAGGCCTGGAATTGCGCCAGCTGCTCGATCCTCTGCTGGACCATGGCTGTCTCCGCGGGCGTCTTCGCCACCTTTGCTGCTGCCTTCAGCACGCTGGCGGCGCCGGTGGTGTTCTGCATTTCCATCAGCACGTTGGCGGCATTCAGCCTGAAGTTCACGTTTGCGGGGTCAAGCTGGATGGCCTGCGCATTGAGCAGGTGGGCCTCGCTCAGCTTTGCATGGCTCCTGACGTAGTCATTCGCCAGTGCGTCGTAGGCGGGCGCAAAGGTGGGGTTGAGCTTGATGGCTGCCTGCAGACTGGTCTCGATGTCGGCGGAGTCCTGGCCGGGCGGCTGCGATTGCATGGTCATCACCGCGTAGTAGTAGTGCGCGAGGTAGCTGTGCGAGTCCAGCTTGACCGCCTCGCCGTACCACTTGCGTGCTCCCGCGATGTCGCCCTCGCGAAATTTCAGGAAGCCCATCGACTCGTGCGCCAGCGCGCTGTTCGGGTCGTCTCGAAGCGTAGTCTCAAGCAGCGCCTGCGCGTCTTTCGTCCGGTTGTTGTAGACCATCACATCGGCCCGCGATGCATCGGCCTCTGCATTCGAGATCGGCTGCACTCTCAACGATGCCTCGTCCACGGGAGTGGCGGCATCCATCTTGAAGTATTTGAAGCTGCCCTGCTGCACGTAGAAGGCGAGCGCTTTCTCCAGTTGCTTCAGGTCGCCGAAGGCCTGCTGCGCGGCCAGCGCCGGATCGACATGCGAAGCCAAAAGGCGGGTGTAGTCCTGCAGGCGGTGGGTGTTCTTTTCGCGATCGGTGATGGTGAGGTAGTGCACCAGCGCCCAGGACTCGGCGTAGAAGACGGATCCCTTCTGGTCCTCGTGGTAGTAGGGCGAAGTGTGGTCGACGGCGAAGAGCACCGGCAGAGGGATCAGCCGCTCCTGCCGCAGGTAGAGGATGTTGTTGGTGCTGGCCTGGCCCAGCAGCGCATCCTTATCGTCTATCTGCGTGGTCTGGTAGAACTCCGCGAGGCCTTCGTTCAGCCACAAGGGCAGCCACTCGTCGGCTTTCGACAGCATCAGGTGGGTGTACTCGTGGTAGACGGTGGCGAAGGGGTGCTCGCCTTCGGCGTCGAGACGCAGCAGGATGTAGTTTTTGTCCGGCGCGCGCAGAAACAGTCCTGCCAGGTCGAGCTTGCCCTTGCCCAGATAGGCTTCGGGCTCGATGGACTGGAAATCCTGCCGGTTGCGCACGGCCAGCACTACGATGGGGGCGCCGGTATCGGCCGTAGCTGTCGGGAACAGCGTGTGGAAGACACTGCGCATGCGTTCAAACTGCCGGCGACGTGGCGGGCCTGCTTTTCATTTGCGTCGGACAGCACGGTGAAGTGGGGCGTCGTGATCTGGACCCAGTGCTGATCCGCCGCGCGTGCGGGGAGAAGAAGTGTGGTGAACAACAGCAGCAGCAGGGCGGGTCGCATCGTGGACTGAGGGTAAACGAGATGCCGTGGGACGCACCAGGAATTTAGCAAGCGCCCAGCGATAGGACAGTGGCGGGACTGTTGCTGCGGCTGCGTATCATGCGGCCCAAGTGTGTGCCCGGGTGCTGCGAAATCCAGGGTCGCAGGCGCGCTAACGTGATGTTGGCAACCACGCCAGACGAGGTGAACGGAGAAATTGCTCGAGCGACGCATTGACCTGCGCGGTCGCGTCCTGCTGCACCCAGTGCGAGACCCCGGGCAGGTACTCGATGGTGAGATCGCGCACGAACTCGTCGGTGCCATAGGTTGTGAACTTCGCGAGTGCGGTATCTGCTTCTCCCCAGATCGCCAGCGTGGGGGTCTCGATGATGGGGAAGCCGCGCCGCAGCTGCTTGGCCATGCCGCCGCGGAAGGCGGCGCGATACCAGGCCAGCATCGCCCATGTGGTGCGGCGGTCCGCGGCCTGGGCGCGGAAAGTGGCGATCAGCGCCCGCGGGAAGCGACCGGGAGCAGTTGACGATTCGAGGATCATGCGCTCGACCAGCTCGCCTTCGCGGCGGGAGAGCAGCCACTCCGGGAGCCAGGGAACCTGGAAGAAGAGGATGTACCAGGAGCGCCGCTGCTGCTCCCATCGGCGGAGCGCGCGGGCGAAGCAGACCGGGTGCGGAACATTCATGATGACCAGCGCGGCAAGCGGCCGCACCTGCCGGGCAGCGAAGCACCAGGCCACGGCCGCGCCCCAGTCGTGGCCGATGAGCACGACGGTCTGCGCGCCGGAGGCGTCGATGAGCGCGGCGACATCGTCGACCAGGCGGTCGAGATCGTAGTCGGCGATGCGCTCAGGACGCGGCGTGGTGCCGGCATAGCCGCGCTGTTGCGGCGCCCACACGCGCAAGCCGAGCGCAGCCAGCACGGGCATCTGCTCCGCCCAGGAGCGCGCGTGCTCGGGGAAGCCGTGCAGCAGCAGGCAGAGCGATTCGCCTTCACCGCACTCAAGGACAGCGAAGCTGAGCCCGTTTGCCTCGACTCGAATCTCCCGGATCTGGTCCACGCCTCCATGCTATTCGCCTGCAGGTGGAGTCTCCTGCGGCTGCGCTGCTATGCTTCGGAGGTTGTTTTGATCGCAAGCGAGGTATTGCTGTGTTGAATTTAGAAGGCCGGGTTGCGGTCGTGTTCGGGGTCGCCAATAAACGCTCGATCGCCTATGCCGTCGCGCAGAAGCTCTCGGAGGCCGGCTGCAGGCTGGCCATCGGCTACCAGAATGAACGGCTGCGCACGGAGGCTGAGGACCTGATCAAGGAGCTCGCCGGGGCGGAGGCGTTCCAGTGCGATGTCAGCAACGACGCGGAGATTGCGAGCGTCTTTGAAGAGCTGAAGGGGCGCTACGGAACGCTGCATGTGCTGGTGCACTCGATCGCGTTTGCGCCGGCCGAGGAGCTGAAGCATGACTTTCTCGAAACCACGCGCGAAGGCTTCCGCACGACGCAGGACGTCAGCGTCTACTCGCTGATTGCGCTGTCGCGGGCGGCCGCGCCGCTGATGACCGAGGGCGGGTCGGTGATCACGCTGACCTACTACGGGTCGGTGAAGGTGGTGCCGAAGTACAACGTGATGGGGGTGGCGAAGGCGGCGCTTGAGGCTACGGTGCGGTATCTCGCGGCGTCACTGGGGGCGAAGAATATTCGCGTGAACGCGATCTCTGCCGGGCCGATCAAGACGCTGGCAGCGCGCGGGATTGGGGGGCTGGGCGAGATGCTGAAGGCGCACTCCGAGCGCGCGCCGCTGGGGCGGAACATTGAGCAGGCGGAGGTGGGTAAGGCTGCGGTGTATCTCGCGAGTGATTTATCGAGCGGGACGACGGGGGAGGT
>CAXUND010000050.1:0-2467 GCA_964252445.1 uncultured Acidobacteriaceae bacterium
TCAAGCGCCACCTGATCCAGTCGCGCGGCGAGATCGTCGGGCAGCTTACATGTGATCGTCGTCACGCTTAAAGCGTAATACCGAATGCAGCGGTGGGCAACACCGGATGAGTTCAGTTGGTCGTGTTCTTGAGCTGGCCGCAGGCGGCGTAGATGTCGCGGCCGCGTGGGCGGCGGATGTAGGCGGTGACGCCGCGGGTGATCAGCCGGGCCTGGAAGGCGCGCACGTCCTCGGCAGCGGGCTGGGAGTAAGCGATGCCGGGACCGGGATTCCAGACGATCAGGTTGACGTAGGAGTGGAAGCCGGCGGTCTGGACCAGTCGGACCACCTCGTCCGCGTGCTCCAGGCGGTCATTGACGCCGCCCAGCAGGACATACTCAAAGGTGATCTTCTCGCGCGGGCCGAAGGGGATGGTCCGTACTGCGTCGAGCACGTCGGCGATCTTCCACTTGCGGGTGACGGGCATGACCTGCTCACGGATCAAGTCGTTTGAGGCGTTGAGCGAGATGGCGAGCCGCGGCCGGACCGGCTCCTGGGCAAAGCGCAGGATGCCGGGGACGATGCCCGAAGTCGAAACGGTCATGCGGGAGGCGGCCAGGCCCACGCGCTTGGTGAGCAGGCGGAATGCCGCCATGAAGGCGTCGTAGTTGAGGAACGGCTCGCCCATGCCCATGAAGACCAGGTTGATACGGTCCTTGTGCATCTGGACACCCTGGCGCTTGAGCACCGCGACCACCTGCCCGGCGATCTCGCCCGCTGTGAGATTGCGGACGATGCCCAGCCTAGCCGTGAGGCAGAATTGGCAGTTGACGGCGCAGCCGATCTGCGACGAGACGCAGATGGTCGCCCGGCGCTGGGTAGGCGCGCCGGCATCGTCAGGTTCGCCGCCGTTTTCAGCACCGTCGCCGCCCGGCATCCACACGGTTTCGACTGTCTGGCCGTCGAGGCCGGCGATGAGATAGCGTTCCGTTCCGTCGATCGACTTGAAGGTTTCCGCAATGCGCGGCAGGCCGATCGAGTAGCCGTTCTGCTCGAGCTTTTCGCGAAAGACGGCAGGCAGAGTCGTGATGTCTGCCAACCCCTGTGCCCATTCCCTATACATGCCGTGCTCGATCTGCCGGGCGCGGAAGCGCGGGCCGCCGAGTTCCGCGACCAGCGCGTCGAGTTCGCCTGAATCCAGGCCGAAGAGCGGCCGCTCCGCCGCGGACGTCGAAGGTAGGGGCGGGGCGTCTAAAATAGGGAGCAGACCCTCGGCAGTGGCGGCGGTGCTCATTCCCTCTAGGATACTGCCCCTGCTGCGCTGAAGAACGGAATCGATGAACAACGAACGCAATATCCGCAAGACTACCCTGCCGAACGGCATGATCGTGCTGACAGAGGAGATGCCCCACGTGCGCTCGGTGGCCATGGGTGTGTGGATCCGCGCCGGCTCGCGGCATGAGCAGGCGGAGGTCAACGGCATCTCCCACTTCGTCGAGCACATGGTCTTCAAGGGAACGACCTCGCGCTCGGCCCAGCACATCGCCCGCGAGGTGGATGCGATCGGCGGCAACCTCGACGCTTTTACCGGCAAGGAGACGGTCTGCTTCAACATCAAGGTGCTCGACGAGCATGTGCCGAAGGCGCTGGAAATACTGTCTGATCTTGTCCTGAACCCGACGTTTGCGGATGAGGAGATTCGCCGCGAGCGCGGCGTCATCCTGGAAGAGATCAAGATGGACGAGGACAATCCCGACTATCTAGTGCACGAGATCTTTACGCAAAGCTTCTGGCAGGGACACGCGCTTTCGCGGCCCATTCTGGGGACCGAGAAGACGGTCACCAGCTTCGAGCGCTCGACGCTGCTTGACTACTACGGCGAGCGCTTTCTTGCCGGTAACATCGTCTTTTCGGCGGCCGGGCACATTGACCATGACGCCTTTGTCGCGCGGGTGACGGAGCGCTTTGAGTCGCTGCCCGCAGGCACCAGCCTGCAAGTCGAAGCGCCGCCGGCGACCGCGGCGAAGATCATCCTGCGCAACAAGAAGTCGCTTGAACAGGTGCAGCTCTGCCTGGGCGTTCCGGCTCGGCCGATTGCCGACGAATCGCGGTACATCTCGCTGTTGCTGAACACGGTGCTGGGCGGCGGCATGAGCTCGCGGCTCTTCCAGACCGTGCGAGAAGAGCATGGTCTGGCTTACTCGATCTACTCTGATTTGAACCCCTACCGGGATACCGGCTCGCTGTGCGTCTATGCCGGAACTTCGGCGGACAAGGCGCTCAAGCTGATCGAGTTAGTCATGGCGCAGCTGAGCCGGATGAAGCAGGAGCCGATGCCCGAGGAGGAGCTGCGCCGCGCGAAGGACCAGTTGAAGGGCAACTTGCTGCTCTCGCTTGAGAGCTCCGGGTCGCGTATGTCGAACCTGGCGCGGCAGCAGATTTATTTTGATTATTTTTTTGGAATCGACGAGATACTGACTCGGGTAGA
>CAXUND010000050.1:2567-25097 GCA_964252445.1 uncultured Acidobacteriaceae bacterium
GGGCTGTCGGGGGTGCTGCCCTGGTAGCGGGAGTGCTTGCCGTCGCCGGGTTGCAGCGGTGAGATGCCGCCCTTCTGCATCAGTTGCGCGGCGATCTCGTAGATCTCCTCGGGCGCGTAGTCGGGGGAGAACAGCGTCGGGCACTCGCCGATGACGGGACCCTCGGCCGCGTAGTCGGGCGCTCCGGTAATGACCTCAAGCTCCTGGCCGTCGGCCCAGTCAGCCGGGCCGGACCAGACGCCGGCCACGTCGGCGTAATCGGTTTCGGAGAAGGTGTAGAGGCGCCGGTGGCTGCCAATCTCCTGCCATTTGCGAGCCTCGGGGATCTTCGAGTCGTCGATGTTGGGGGTGGGCAGCATTTTCGTGACTTCGACACCGGTCGCCTTGCGCAGCGCCAGAGCGTAAGCGGCCTGGTGAACACCGCCGCGGACCATCAGGTAGCCGATCACGTTGCGGGCTGCCTGATTGGTGGTCATCTGGTAGCAGCGATGCTTGTGCATGCGCGCCCCGGTCTCGAGGAAGAAGTTATGGAGCAGGTCGGCGACCAGGTTGCCGCTCGAAAAGACGTAATCGCCGCTCCAGAAGTGGCCCATCGAGTCCATCACCTGGTGGCCGCCGCCGCCCACGATGGTGTGGTGGGTGTTGCGGAGGTTGGCGGCGGCGCTCAGGGGCGCGTCGACCGGCTCGCCTTCAGGCACCGAGCCTTCGAGCATGAGGTTGATAGCGGTCGAGATCAGTTCGACATGGCCCAGTTCTTCGGCAGTGATGCTGGCGATCAGGTCATAGAAAGGCTTGAGCCTCTTCTTCTCCTTGAAGCCGAAGGATTGGTGAAGATAGTTGTTCAGCGTCGACATTTCGCCGAACTTGCCGCCCAGCAGCTCCTGGATGGCGGCGGCGCCGTTGGGATCGGGATTTGCAGGCTTTTCAAGGGGAATCAGCAGCTTCTCAGAGCGAAAAAACATAGCGGACCTTTCATGACGTAGGGAGCAGATAGGAGGCCGATCACGGGCCGGGAGAGAATGACTCGCAAGAGGATGGGGAGAATGCGTCTCCAGGCATGAGATGCCCGGCCTGGGAGCGTGGCTGTCAAAGACTTGCGTGCGCTGAAGCTGGCTCTTCGTGCTCATCGCTGAACGGTGGCCGGGACTCGCGCCCTCGCTGCGAGGGGTCACCGTAGTGCTGCTCGCGGTGAGCGGACCGGTGGCATCGTGCGTCTACCTCATTTAGCATCTCCACATCGGCCCTTCTTGAGCGGCGCCGGGGAAGAAGCGCGACATCTATGGAACAGACCCTGCTTGCAACACAGCGTTGCGATCACCAGCCCAAAGCCGGCTTTACGCTGCCTGCCGGCGAGGCCGGCTTTACGCTGCCTGCCGGCGAGGCCGGCTTTACGCTGATGGAACTGCTGATCGTCATCTCGATCATGCTGATCCTCATGCTCATCGCCATCCCCAACTTCGCCGGGATGAAGATGCAGGCCAACGAGACCTCGGCGATCCAGTCGCTGCGAACCATCTACCAGGCTCAGATCCAGTACCAGACGAACTACCCGGCCTCTGGCTTTGCCTGTTCGCTGCCGACGCTGGGCGGCTCGGCGTCTGCGGGTGCGCCCAGCCCACAGGCGGCGCAGGTACTCCAGTCGGACCTGGCCGGCGCCCAGAAGAGCGGCTAACCTTCGCCATCATCAACTGCACCAAGGTGACGGTGAACAACCAGGACATGTACACCGGGTACGAGGCGACTGCCGTTCCGCAGGCGGTGGGCAAGACCGGGCACCGGGGCTTCTGCATTGACCAGCAGGGAGAGGTTAAGGCCGATCCGGCGGGCGGCACGAACTGCACCCAGCCCCTCCAGTAAGCGATACGGGCCGCAGGGTAGACTGAGCCCACGATGCGCTTACCCCGCGGCTGCGCTGTTTCATCCTCTGCAGCAGGCCCGCTCGTTGCCCGCACGCATCCTGAGCCGGACCATCCATACCGCTCTCCCTTTGAACGCGACCGCGCCCGCATCATCCACGCGCGGTCGTTTCGACGCCTCGCAGGCAAGACGCAGGTCTTTACCAATCGATTTTCAGACCACTTCCGCTCGCGGCTCACCCACACCATGGAGGTGGCGCAGGTTGCCCGGACCATCGCCTCGGCGCTCGGGCTCAATCAGGATCTGACCGAGGCGCTGGCGCTGGTTCACGATATCGGCCATCCTCCGTTCGGGCACGCGGGCGAGCGGGCACTTGACGACGTCATGCGGGCGAACGGTCTGCACTTTGACCACAACCTACATGCGCTACGGATTGTCGAACACTTTGAGCAGCGCTACGCCGGCTTCCGCGGGCTCAACTTAACCCGGGCGGTGCGCGAGGGCATCGTCAAGCACTCGCACGATTACACCGCTGCCGAGCACCCGGAGCTGGCTGACTATTTTCTCGATCTGCGCCCGCCTCTCGAGGCGCAGATCATCGACTATGCGGACGAGATCGCGTATCTCACGGCCGACCTTGATGACGGGCTGGAGTCCGGGTTCCTGTCACTGGACCATGTGCGCGCGCATGTGACTCTCTACTCCCGGTTCGAGGCCCCGATGCAGGCCGCGCATCCCGCCGCGGCGGAGAAGCTGGTCTTTAACGAAGCGCTGAAGCGGATGCTCAACGCGCTGGTGGGAGACCTGATTGCCGAGATCACGCGCAAGGTTTCCGCGCATGGACTTGATTCGCTCGAGAAGATACGCGCATGGCCGGAGCGGCTTGCGGCCTTCTCGCCGGAGATCGAGGCCGAGCGTCGCGGTGCGAAGCGCTATCTCTATGAGCACCTGTACAACACGAAGGAGCTAAACGCTGACCACGCCACGGCGGAGCGCGTGGTGCACGAGCTCTACAGCCGGTGGACCCGCGATCCCTCGCTGCTGCCGCCGGGCTATACCGCGGAGATCGCGGAGTTCGGCGCGTCACGGGTGGTGGCGGATTACATCGCCGGCATGACTGACCAGTTCATCCTCGCGCAGTATGCCGGTATCGCAAGCCAGACCTGAAGCCCGCAAAGAAATCCCGCCCTGAAGGAGAACCACTGCATCCCAGTCGCAGACAGAAACCAGATGGCGCTCGAAACCACTTGTCCGGCAAAGCCGCCGAGAAAGATGGTGCGAACGTCTTTTTGCGCCTGAGCGATTTCCGTAGCAAGAGCTTAGCCAGACGCCGTCGGACCTGCGTCATTCACGATTTTGGCGCCTGCAGCTCTGCAAGCAGAGCGCGCAACTCCTCGAATGTGGTCACGACACGATCCGCTCCTGCGCTCCGCAGGCTCTCTGCGTCGAAGGTGGTGGTGATAGCGATGGCGGTGCAGTGTGCCGCCTTGGCCGCGAGGATTCCGTTCACGGAGTCCTCGATCACCCAGGCCTGGCTCGCAGGGAGACCCAGTCGGCGAAGTGCGGTCAGGAAGACCTCGGGATTCGGCTTGTGCTCGGTGTGCTCGCCCGCATCGATGATCACCTCGAAGAACCCGCTCGCACCGAGTATGTCGAGAGACGCCTTGCGGTTGCGCGGCGTCGCCGATGTTCCCAGCGCAAGGCGATAGTGCAGGCGCGCCCACTCAAGGAAAGACTGGGCCCCGGCGACCGGCAGCATGTCCTGCTCGATCTCTTCAAAGAAGCGGTGCTTGAGCCGCAACAACTCAGACACCTGCTCCTCGCCACCCGAGCGAGAGGTAACGATTTCTCCGACCATGGCAGCATCCGGACGGCCCTTGTAGCTGTCATAAACCGCATCGTCGAGGATGATGCCATGCGCAGCAAAGGCGCGCTGCTTGGCCACTTTGTGCAGCCCCTCCGAGTCGATGAGCACGCCGTCCATGTCGAAGATGAGTGCTGCCGGATTGAGCATTTGCCTCTCCGGCCTCTTACTGCACTTTGCCGCGCGGGCGCATCCGCCCCAGCTCCTGCGCGCAGGCGACCGCGTGCATGGAGGCCAGCTTCAGGTTGTCGAAGGCCGCCCAGATCCAGAAGCGCGTGGTCGCACCGGTACCGGCTTCAGCCGGACGAACCCGGACGAGGATATCTTCCTGCCCGGCCGAGCTGAGATTGCTGGGCGGATCGTTCTCTCCCAGCACGATATCGATGTGATCGCCGCCGAGCGCGGCCTCTACATGCTCGAGATCGATCGGGCGCTCCATCTCGACGGCGATCGAGATGCCATAGCCGTGAAATGTCGGCGCACCCAGTATCTGCACGAAGGCTGCAGGCAGGCGGCCGCCGGAGAGCAGCGCGTAGTGTCTGCGAATCTTCGCTTCAACGGCGACCAGATCGACCTTGGCCAGTTCGCCAAAGACCGGCGTCACGTTAAAGGCGACCTGCAGATCGTAGACCTCCTTGGGCATGTTCTGGAAGTTGAGCAGGGTGACCGTCTGCTGGTGCAGCTCGTCGACGGCGGCGCGCCCATGCTCGGAGGCGGGCTCAAGCACAGTCGCCCACGCCGAGCGTATGGCGCCGACGTCCTGCAGCCGCGCCAGCAGCAGCGCCAGCGCAGTCGAAGCGATGTGTGCCGGCACCAGCGCCGGGGTGTGCAGATCAGGCGCGGGTGTTGCCGGGTTATCGATCGCGTCTCTGACCCAGGGAGCGACCACCAGGACGCCCTTCTCGTCTTCGAGCGCGCCCGAAAGATCGATGACGCTCGAACCTGAGCGTGAAGCCTCCGCCCAGCGCAGCCGGGTCAGGTCTTCGCTGCCGGTGAAGAAGGCATAGTCGATGCGCTTGAACGAGTCAGGCTCAATGCGCTGAATGATGGTCACCTCATCGCCGATGGCCTCGATCTGGCCGAGCGCCTCATCGTCATCCATCAACACGAACTCGGCTGCCGCCAGACTCGACTCTTCGAGCGCCTCCGCCAGTTCCTTGCCGCGCAGGGTCGCGGCCCCCACGATGCCGATCCTTACCAAGTCAGACATGAATCCTCAGGAAGCTCTCGCGGACTTGCGCTGCCACGAGTAAGCGAGGCGTGCAAGCACGCCGGAAAACATGTACACGAGCGCGATAGCCGCGAGCACATATTCAGAAAAGAAGACCAGGACGTAAAGGAAGAGGCCGAAGAGGACCAGCAGGCGAAAGGGCTGGCGGCGGGAGAGGTTGATCTCCTTGCCGCTCCAGAAGCGCCAGGTGCTGACCATGAGGAAGCCAGTGGAGCCGACAAAGGCGACCCAGGCCAGCGAGACCCAGCCGAGCGAAACCGGGATCCCATTGAAGAAATGGACCACAGCGGCGACGGCGCCGGCGGCGGCCGGGATCGGCATGCCGACGAAGTATTTGCGATCCGGGCGGCCGGGGTTTTTGGGCAGCGGCACGGCGGTGCTGTTGAAGCGCGCAAGGCGGGCCGCTCCGCACAGCAGAAAGGTAAAGCACACCAGCGCACCCAGCTGGAAGAGCCGGTGGCGAACGCCGGGATCCATGGTGAGCGGAAGCCGGTGAAATCCCCAGGTGTAGGCGAGCAGGCTAGGGGCGACGCCAAAGGTGATCACGTCGGCGAGCGAATCCAACTCCTTGCCAAACTCGCTGGTGGTGTTGGTCATGCGGGCGATGCGGCCGTCGAGCGCGTCAAAGGGGATGGCAAAGCCGATTGCGAGCGCCGCGTAGTCAAAGTGGCGGGGCTCCTGCACCGAACCTTGCAGGCTCTGCATAATGGCGTAGTAGCCGGCAGCAATATTACCGGCGGTGAAGACCGAGGGCAGGATATACATCCCGCGCTTGCGCGTGCGTACAGGCTTTTGCGCGACGGTCGAAAGCTCGCTCAAACCAAGGTCCCCACCAACTCCTGCTCGAGCTCGATGGGAGACTCGCGGCGCGCCAACTGCGCGATCACGGAAGAACCACCCTTGACCCGCTCACCCTTGCGCACGCGCACGTCCGCGTGTCCGGGCAACTCGATGTCGGTGCGCGAGCCGAACTTGATCAGGCCCACGCGCTGTCCTCGGCGCACCCGGTCTCCGGGCTTATGGTTGAAGACGATGCGGCGCGCGAGCAGCCCGGCGATCTGCTTGAAGACCACCTCGTAACCGTCCTCAGAGGCTACGGTGACGACATTCTGCTCGTTCTTGTCGGCCGAGGTCGCGTCCATCGCGTTCAGGAACTGGCCCTTCTGGTAGCGGACCTCGCGCAGCACGCCGCCCACCGGAGCGCGGTTGACGTGCACGTCGAAAACATTCAGAAAGATGCTGACCCGCAGCCGCTCGCCATCGGACGAGTGGAAGCGCTCGACGCTGGTCACCACGCCGTCGGCAGGCGAAACCACCAGGCCTTCGCCCTGAGGGATGGCGCGCTGCGGATCGCGAAAGAACCAGAGGAAAAACAGGGCCAGGATCACAGGGATCAGCGGCCATCCCCAGCTATGTGTGACCACGCGGACCAACACTGCTACCGCGATGAGAGCTAATCCGTAGAAATAACCGTCGCGTACCATCTAGAGCTTTGATTATAGATTCTCAAGGTTTCAAGCGCTTTTGAAAGCCGGGCCGCAAGGGCGAGGACTCGTCAGCAGCAGGAACGATACCCAGGCAGGCTGCTGATAAAGGCCCTGCTGGAGGAGCGGGTGACCACGGACCGAGCAAGGTCGGGTTCGACCTGTGATTGGTCCGATCCACGTTTTCCCGCACGCCCCCAGGTGTTCGGGCTTAAGCCCGAACACGCCCAACGACAACCTGCTTTTCCCTGGGCACCTTGTTCAACGTTTCCTCGCTGATGCCCAGGTGCTGCATCACCAACTCGGGCGGCGTATTTGCGACCCACTCTGAGAGCGACAGATCCATAAAGCGCGGCGCCTTGAACATTTCAAGGAAGACCAGGTCCGTGTCGCCGGTGTTTTCGATGTAGTGGCCGAAGGTTCGGGGCACTAAGCCTACATCGCCGGGATTGAAGTCCGCCGTGCGGGCCTTGCCGCCGTTGAAGAAGACCGTCATGCGCCCTTTGCCCGCGATGTAGTACTGCCACTCGTCAGCGTTCTGGTGCCAGTGCAGCTCGCGCAGGCCGCCGGGCTTTACGGTGACATGGGCGGCGGCGATGGTGGTCGCGACGGGGAAGTTGCGCGTATCGATGATGCGAAAACGAGCAGGAACTCGCAGCCGTCCGGGCCCAGGCCCTGGATGGAGTGCGGAATGCCGGAGGGAAAGAACCACAAGTCGTTTTTGCCGATATCGCGCACGAAGGACCTGCCATCGTTGTCGATTGCGGTGATGCGCGCCTTGCCGGAGAGCATGATGGCCCACTCGGCGGCGTCGTGCCAGTGCAGCTCGCGGATGCCGCCGGCGGTAAGGCGCATGTTCACGCCGGCGACGTCCTTTGACAGGGGGAAATCGGCGACCGTCACCTGGCGCGACCAGCCGCCCTCCTGGATGCGGCGATGGGCGGTCGAGAAGGAGTTCCAGAAGTTGGGCACCTCGCCGTGGTCGGTCGTGGGCGGATCAAAGGTCTGCGGATTGGCATGGCGCACCAGCTCGTTCTCGGGGCCCGCGTCTGTCTGGCTGCGGTCCTGCCTGGCCTTCTTCGCGTCCTCGGCTTGCTGCGCGCCCGCAGATGGGGTGAGCGCGGCCGCCAGCATCGCGGAGCCCGTAGCTACGAAGCGCCGACGATCGATCGTGGCTTCCGCCTGGTTTTTGTTCATGCCCATTCGATGCAAACGGGCGAACGCGGTCACTTGAGTACGAGGCGCGTCTACGGTCCGATGAAGCGGTAACCTTGACAGGGCAGCCGGGCCCGGAGAACCTAGTAGATTCTGCGCAGCGCGCCGAAAGGACGGCCCATGGTGAAGGTCCGCGTCTTTTATCACGACAAGTGTTTCGACGGGGCGTGCTCGGCATCGCTGTTCACGCGCTTCCATCGCGAGCGCATCGCTGCCGACCCGGCGCAGACGGAGTACGAATACTGCGGCCTTGTCCACCGCGCGGGCTCGCTGTTTAACGATGAGGCCTTTACCGGCGACGAGAATGTGATCGTTGACTTCAAGTACTCGCCCTCGCCGCGGGTAACCTGGTGGTTTGATCACCACTTGAGCGCGTTCATTTCGGCGGAAGATCATGAGGCGTATCTGCGGGGGCTTGCGGACCCGGCGACCGGGTTTCGGGACCGTCGTTTTTTCGACCCCGACTACACCTCGTGCACCAGCTTTATCGCCGACATAGCGACTGAGCGCTTCGGCTTTGATCGCAGCTCGGTGGCGGACCTGGTGTACTGGGCCAACATCGTGGACGGCGCGCTCTATGAGAGCGCGACTGCGGCGGTCGAGATGCGGGAGGCCGCGATGCGGCTGACGCTGATCATCGAATCGACCGACGATCCGGACTTTGTGCCGCGACTGATCCCGCTGCTCACCGAATTGTCGCTCGACCGGATACTGGAGGTGCCCTTTGTCGCCGAGCTGCTGCCGCCTCTGCTTGGGCGTCATCGAGAGGCGACAGAGCTGATCCGCGAGCGGGCCTCGGTGGCAGAGGGAACCATCTACTTCGATCTCTCCGACCAGTTGATCGAGGGCTACAACAAGTTCATCCCCTACTACCTGCACCCGGAGGCGACCTACTCGGTGGGGCTGTCGAAGTCGAGTTTTCGCACCAAGGTCGCGGTGGGCACCAATCCCTGGGCGCGCGCGAGTACGGAGAACATGCTGAACCTGGCTGCAATCTGCGAGCGCTACGGCGGGGGCGGCCACGCGCGGGTGGGTGCGATCTCTTTCCCGCCGGACCGGCTGGAGGACGCCCGGCGGGTGGCGCATGAGGTAGTCGAGGAGCTGCAGCACAATGCGGTGACGCTCGTCTCCCGCTAGGCGCTCAGGACGGCTCCGAGCACTGCCAGGGTATGCAGCAGGACGACGAACATGATCCCGGAAGCGAGCGTGTTGATGCGTTTGATCAGAATGATCAACATGGCATAGACGGGCAGCATCAGCCACATGGTCCACTCTGAAAACCTTTCGATCTGCACGGCGGAGAGGCCCATCTCGTGCTGCTCGAGCAGGGTGACCCAGGGATACAAGAGGCGCAGGCTCGCCGGCCCCGAGAGCGCGAGGATGCTCGCCGAGCGCACGGCGATGGGCGTGAGCACCAGCGCGAGCAGCAGCGGTCCGAGCGTCTGCCAGAAGGGCTGCTGCCGGGGACGGCGGCGAGCGCGACTGGAGGAAACACGGGGCACTCCCTTGGTGGCCATAACTTGAGCATACCTATTTGTCTGCAGAACGCGCCCTCTACAACAAGCGGCCGGGCGAAAACAGGTAAAGTGACGGAAATACCCGAAACGAGCCTGCTAATCCACTTGACACAGGTGGTACACCGGACGCACTCTGTTGTTGACAGTCGCGGCCTCGAACAGCAGGTCCGGCCCGGAATGCCCCGCTCTGGCGCTCCGCACAACTTATGGCTACTACCTTGGCTACCGCAGCTGCTTCTGAGGCACGCGAGGTACTTCGTTGCGAACACTGCCAGCTGGTGCAGTTTCGCACTCTGGACTCCCACTGCAGGCGCTGCCGCAAGGCGCTTGAGGCGGAGGAGCCCGAGCCGCTGATCCCGCAGCTGGTGCCGGCCGGTACGACTGCGGCACAGCCGGCAGCAGCCTTTGATGTAGCCGGGGCGGTGCGCCGGCTGCGGCGGGAGCGGGGGTTGAGCCAGCGCCAGCTGGCGACCCGCATGCAGGTTCCCCGCACCTACATCTCGAAGATCGAGAACGCGAAGGCGGTGCCGACCTTGTCCTCGCTGGAGCGGCTGGCCGCGTCGCTCGAGGCGGATATCTCGGAGCTGGTCCAAGATGCGCGCAGCCGCCGGCAGAAGGCAGTCGACAGCCTGTTGGCGGATCCGTTCCTGGCGGAGATCCTGCCGGCGCTGCCGCGGATGAGCGCGTACCAGCGCGCCGTTTTCCTGAACCAGCTGCGTGACATGGCTTCGGGCCGGAGGGTCGCGGCGCAGGCCTAAATGGATTACAGACGAACGTAACGGCGGCGCAGGGTAGTGCTTTGCGGCGTCGGAAGCGGTGTGCTACGGTCACAAAAGAGGTTGCCGCTGTTTGCCACTGCCGAGCCGCGTCCACGAACTCTCGCCCGACGAGCAGGCCATCTACCGGCAGCTTGATGTCAGCCGCCTGCCCCATCACGTCGCGATTATTATGGATGGCAACGGACGCTGGGCCGGCAAGCGCTCGCTGAAGCGCTTTCTCGGGCACCAGCAGGGCGCCGAGTCGGTGCAGTACGTCGTCGAGACGGCCTCGAGAATCAACCTGCCTTGGCTCACGCTTTACGCCTTTTCGCTTGAAAATAATCTGCGACGCCCGAAGCTGGAAGTCAACTTCCTGATGCGGCTGTTGAGCACCTATCTCAGCAACAACGTGCAGCGCATGAACGACAACAACGTGCGCATCCAGTACATCGGCCGCACCCGTGAGCTGCCGAGCGAGGTGTGCGAGCGGATGCAGTGGGCGTCCGAGGCGACGGCACGGAACACCGGGACGACGCTGACGCTGGCGTTGAACTACGGCTCGCGGTCGGAGATCGTCGACGCGTTTCGCGGGCTTTATCGCGAGGTGGCGAGCGGCGAGATCCGGCTTGAAGATGTTACGGAGCAGGATATCGCGCGCCACTTATATACCCACCACATGCCTGATCCTGATCTGCTGATTCGTACTTCGGGCGAGATGCGCATTTCGAATTTCCTGCTGTGGCAGATCGCGTACACGGAGATTTTTGTGACGGATCGGCTTTGGCCCGATTTCCGCGGGATTCACATGCTGGAGGCGATCGAGGATTACCAGCGACGTGAGCGGCGGTACGGCGGGCTTACAGAGTCTGATGACGTAAGTTCGCTGCCGGGAAACGTGTTAGTGCCGCGGTAGAACCTGGCCTAAGTCGGCCACTTACAGAGGTCGACTTAGCGAAGCCATTTCCACTAACAAAAAAGCAAATCTTGGGCGGATCTCCGACGTGCGCGTCATCGATCGATTGGACGCAGCGGGTACCGGCTCTAAACGCATCAGGTGATTCCACCGAAGAGCGCTGCGTCCGCTTCTTCCCGCAAACGCGACGCAGCCAGGTGGTAGGCCTCTTCGGTAAACACATCAGGGTGCTCGGCCTGCACCCGCTCCAGCACTCCGGCCTGGGTCGAGTGCCGGTGAAATGCCGCGAGTTTCTCCTCTTTGTACCGCGCAACATCAAGCCGCAGCGTGACCGGGACCGGCGCCGCGGCTGCTGCTGCTTCGTCATCCCTGGTAGTGATGAAGGGAGGGCAGGAGTAGTAGAGCTTCTGCGGCGCCCAGGGCTGGAGCTGTGACAGTTGCTCGGCGAAGAAGCCGCTGCGCCCCGCCCAGTGAAATGCCGCGGTTGTCGCCAGCGAGACCACCGTGTGATCGCGGTGGAGGTTCACTCCGCCGTCCGGCCCGAAGGTCAGCACCACGTGCGGACGGGTGCGGCGCAAGTGCTCGACAATGCAGCCGACCAGCGGCAGGAACGGCTCCTGGTGGAGCGCGCCGTCTGGATAGTTGAGTAAGGTGTGTTGATGCACACCGAGCGCTTCGCACGCAGCTGCAAACTCAGCGCGGCGTACCCGGGCGAGCTCCTCGTCCGACAGGCCATCGGGGCGATAGGAGCCCGCCGCTCCGGCGGTGAGGCAGAGGACGCTGGTCTCCGCGCCCTGGTCGCGGGCCATCAGCAACGCACCGCCAAAAGCGCCGGCTTCGTCGTCGGGATGAGCCGTGATCGTACTCAAGCGGGGGGTCAGGCGGAGAGCCATGGAGGCGCTCCGTTTGCCGGCAAAGTCATCCGCCTAGTGTAATGTCTGAGTTTTCCCCGACAAAGCACGGATCCCACGGGAGCGACGACTCCCACACCGGGCGAAAGCTGCGCCGGTGCAGCGGCGAAGGGCCGTGGCGATCGAGTGCCCGCTGGTGCTCGGGCGTCGAGTAGCCCTTGTGCGAGTTGAGGCCATACTGCGGATATTCTTCGTGGTACTCGCACATGCGCGCATCGCGATAGACCTTGGCGACGACAGAGGCCGCGGCGATCGAGAGCGAGAGCGAGTCTCCGTAGATGATGGAGGTTTGCGGGCAGGGGTGGTCGAGGCGGAGCGCGTCGATGAGCAGGTGGTCGGGCGCAAGGGTGAGCTGCGCGACCGCTGCGCACATGCACTGCCGCGTGGCCTGGTAGATGTTGATGCGATCGATGGTGGCGGCGTCAACCTCGGCGATGGCGAAGGCGAGCGCGCGGGTTCGGACGATGGCCGCCAGGCGGGTGCGGTCTTCCGGCTCAAGCTGTTTTGAATCGCGCAGGCCGCGGATGCGGCAGTCCTCCGGGAGAATGACGGCCGCGGCGACGACCGGGCCGAAGAGCGCGCCGCGGCCGACCTCGTCCACTCCGGCGATGATGGCGGCGCCACGTGCGCGCGCGGCCTTCTCGTACTTGAGCCCGCAGGCGAGGGTGCGCAGCATGCGCAGTTTGCGGGTGGCGGCGGAGACTTCGTCTGCAGGGAGGGCGAGGCGGGGCATTGCCGTGATTCTAAGGCCGTCGGGTGTGGAAAGGATGACACCACCCAGGTCTCAGGAGCGAGACCCGGGGCACCGGCAGGTGCGGCCGGGCGGCGAAAAGGACAAACGCAGGTTCTTCGCTGCGCTCAGAATCACACCGGAACTGACAGGAAACCTACGACGCGCGATCGACTTCCTTGAGCCGGGCTGCCTTGCCGCGCAGGGCGCGCAGGTAGAAGAGCTTGGAGCGGCGGACCTTGGCGGAGCGGATCTTCTCGACCTTGTCGACGACCTTCGAGTTGTAGGGGAAGATACGCTCGACACCCTGGCCGAAGCTCATCTTGCGCACAGTAAAGCTGCCCTGGGGCCCGTTCTTGCAGGCGATGACCAGGCCTTCAAAGGCCTGCAGGCGCTCTTTGTCGCCTTCCTTGATTTTGACCTGGACGCGGACGGTGTCGCCCGGCGCAAAGGCAGGCAGGTCGGTGCGCTGGAGCTTGTCGGCGAGGCGCTGCATAACGGGATGGATGGACATATAGGCTCGTTCCTGATGATGTAGTCGGAATGACCAGTTTACATGATTGGTGGTGCGCGGCAAAGACTATGGCGCGCTGCTATCGGCCGAAAGAGTACGTGATCTGTAGCAGACCGTTGTCGATGCCGGGATTAGAAGCGGCGGTATAGGCGTTCGAGATGTGATGGTAGCGGTACTCGGCACGCAGCGCGCGGTTGCCGAAGAAGCCGGGCTCGTGCGAGCGGAAGAACTCCAGGCCCGCACCAAACTCGAAGGTGTAATTGAAAGAACCTGCCTGAGCGATCGGTATCGGCTTGGTGGAGAACACGTAACCGGTGAGAACGGTGAAGACCGGCTGCACGCGGCGGCGTGGGAGAAAGTTTAATTTCAGGCCGAGCGGACTCATCGCTTGGCCGTAGGTCCACTGGCGCCTGCAGGTGTCGACATAGGTTACGGTTGCGCCGGGAGAGCCCGTTGACGGAGGGTAAGTCACCATGGTGGTGCCGTCTTTGCAGACGGCGCTTTGGGTGAAGTCCAACGCGAAAGATCGTCCGGGCAACAGGGACGAGGAGGACACCTGATGCACGACCGGATCGCTCTCAAAGAAGGCCGGCTGCAGTTCGCCCAGGTAGTGCAACTCAACCTGCGCCGAGGAATGCAGGCGCCGCTCATAGGCGAGGCCGAAGCCCGCAAGCTTGCGGTTTTCTGACTCTCCGATGAGGATGTGGCCTGAATCATTCGAGTACTCGGCAAAGAGGCTGACCGTGTTCCTGCGGCTGTAGGGCGACTCACCCGAAGTCTGTGCGAAAAGCAGCTGAACGTTCAAAAACAAAAAGCACGGAAGAAGAACCGCGAGCCAAGTACGGATCATTGCTCGCGAGGCTACCATACTCGTGCTCAAGGCCTGTCAGCCCCGCCCGCCGACCCGACCTGACCTATCGCAAACTACTCCATTCACTTCGGCGTAAGCTGCTGAAGAAGCTTGCGATCCTCGCCACTCAGCAGGCCGGCATCCTTCGCTTGATCAATGAGGTCCGGGCGATTGCGCGAGGTCTTCATGAGCGCCTGCTCCCGGCGCCAGCGGCGCACCTGCTCATGGTTGCCGTTGGTCAGCACGTCGGGAACAGCGAGGCCGCGAAACTCTGCAGGTCGCGTGTAATGCGGGTAGTCGAGCAGGCCGCCGGCACCGTGGGTGGCGCTGGGTGGCTGGCCATCCGCGGGCGCGGGCATGAGGGCGTCGGCCGGGCCGAAACTCTCGAACTCGCTCGACGCCGCGTTGCCGAGGACGCCGGGAACCAGCCGCGCGACCGCATCGAGGACCACTGCCGCGGCGAGTTCGCCACCCGAGAGCACGTAGTCGCCGAGGGAAAGCTCGCGGTCAACGACCAGATGGACCACGCGCTCGTCCACGCCCTCATATCGTCCGCAAAGGAGCACCACGCGACTGAGCGAGGATAGTTCGCGCGCGACTGTCTGCGTGAAGCGCCCGCCTTGCGCAGAGAGCAGGACCACTTGCTGCCGGTCGCGCCCGCCTTTCGGCGGCAGGCCGAGCGACTCGACCGCCTCAACCAGCGGCTCCGGTTTCAGCACCATGCCCTCGCCGCCGCCGAAGGGGCGATCGTCGACAGTACGGTGCTTGGCGTGCGCGTAAGCGCGCAGATCGTGGACGCGCACGTTGACGAGGCCGGCGACGATGCCGCGTTTGAGCACCCCGTGACCGAAAATCCCTGTCGATGGCGATGCGCTTCCGAAGAACTCCGGAAAGATGGTGATGATGTCAAAGCGCATGCATCAAGGGTACAGCCGGCGCCTGTACGAGCGTGGGGCACAAGCACCGTTAGAGACCTGGAAGATGACGGTCCGCTGCGCTGCACAGACCAACGCAGACCGCTCCCCGGTCGCACGACAACACGAATGTTTCTTGTCAGCTCAGGATGCCCCGTCGTCTTCGGCTGATCCTGGTGCGGGGGTATCCGGATCAGTCGTGTTGACCTCGAGCAATCCGGCGGGCAGCGTCATGGTGATGGTCTTGGCGGCAAGATCGAGCACCGGCTCATACGCCTTGACAAAGGGCACCAGCACCTCACCGCTGGTGGTGTTGAGCACCAGCAGCGCACCAAGTGTCGACTCGCGATCGACATCGACAATCGACCCGACGAGCCCGCTGTGTCGGTCCATGAGCGTGCAGCCCACCAGGTCATCGATGTAGACGGCGTCTTCGTCGAGTTGGGCGCGCTGGTCGCGGGGGATGACCACTTGAAGGCCCCGCAGCAGCTCGGCATCGTTGATCGAATCGACGCCGGCAAATTTGAGCACGATGCGATCTTTATGCAGCCAGTGGCTTTCAAGCACAATGTCGCGCAGCGGCGAGTCCGCGCCGGGCTTGCGCAAGTGCAGGTGGGTTCGCTCGGCAAAGCGTTCGGGGAAGTCTGTGAGGATTTCTGCGAGCAGCTCGCCTTTGCGACCCTGCGCGCGCACCAGCAGCGCGAGGTTAACCCAGTCGCTCATGATCCGTCTCGCAGGGTGTTCCGGGTCTTCAGGCTGACATGTCGAAGCTGCGAAGTTCCGGCTGCGGACAAGTTAAAGATCCGCGCCCGCGCCATCGGGCTCAGCCAGATCCTCTTCCTCGTCGAACTCCGGCAGCTCAACAATCTCGAGCATGTATCGGCGGCCGTGGCGCACGCCCAGAGCGTTCAGGATCACCCGCAGCGAGTGTGCTGTTCGGCCCTGGCGGCCGACGATCTGCTCCATCTCGGAGGGCTCGACCCTGAGGCGGATGACGGTTGCGGGCGCGCCGGCACTGGAGCAGAAGCGCCGTTCTCCCCGGTCGTAGGACCTGTCCTGAGGGCGAACACTGGGCGCCTCGTCGATCTCGGCCTCCACGAGCTCGTCGGCCTGCGGGTCATCCTCCTCTTGCGGAGGGCCAATGAGCGCGAGCGCGATGCCGTGGATCAGGTCAAGCGCAGCCTCGGCCTGCGCTTCACGTGTCAGGGCGCCTGCCGATTCGGGGCTGTGGGACTCAGAACTCATGTGTCTAGATTAGACCTAGGCCGCGGCTAGGGTCTCAACCACCGGGTTCGCCTTGAGCAGCTTGGCGACGCGCTCAGAAAGCTGGGCGCCGTTTGAGACCCAGTAGTCGATGCGCTCACGCTTGAAGTCAACCGTGGCGGGATTGGTGCGCGGATTGTAAGTACCGACGAGCTCAACGGAGCGGCCATTGCGGGCGCGATCCTTCTCGATTACGACGACACGGTAGAAGGGCTGCTTACGGGCGCCGAAGCGCGCCAGGCGAATCATCAACACGGGCGAAATCCTCTCGGGTAGAACAGGTAATGGGCAGGGAGCAGGCCGTTCGGGAGCGGGTGCTGGTCACCGGAGCGGCGGGAGTCTTCCCCGACACACAAGTATACCGTGTGCCAGGGGCTGTGCGGCCTGGACGATCAGACACCGGACAGAAGGCGATCGATCAGCAAAACGTTTTGAGATCGTCTGCCGGCATCTTGATCCGAACTGCACGAACCCTCTAAGGGTATGGTGAAACCGGCTTCGAGCCATATCTGTTGCTCGCACTGTATAATCCGCCACGACCAGGGATGGCTGACTCGGAGAGGGCGGGTTTCACCAGGCCTCAGCTTCTCAAGAGAGAGCAGTTCCAGTGTGGCGCGAAGTGCGTTGGGGGCTTTCATGGATTCTCACCTTTTTCGAGGTTTGCGTCCCTTTCAGATGCTGCGCGACCTTTCTTCGCATCGCTTGTCGCGGGTCCTATCTAACTGTGCGTTCGCACCGCTTGCCTACGCTGCAGCCTTGCTTACCGGCTGCTCCGGGGGCTCTATGTCCTCGGTGCAGAGTCCGCCGCCTCCGGCGGTTCTCGGCGGCTTTGTGCATGGCGGAGCGACGCCCATCTCCGGCGCCGAAGTGGATCTTTACGCCGCCGGTGCAGGCGGATACGGCACCCCCGCACGACCGGTGCTCAGCGCCCCGGTCACCACCGACGCCTCCGGCAGTTTCTCCATTCCATCCGGGTTTACCTGCCAGCCCGGCGACCAGGTCTATCTTCTCGCGACCGGGGGAATGCCGGCTCCCTCTACATCCGCAAACAGCAGCATCGCCTTGGCGGCGGCCCTCGGCAGTTGCAGCGCCATTACGCCCTCCACATCGATCAATGTCAACGAGGTCACCACGGTGGCCGCCGCGTATGCTCTTGCGGCTTTTATGAGCTCGCCTACGGGCCTCAGCTCCAGTGGCACTCCCCTGGCGCTCACCGGCGTGCAGAACGCATTTTTGAACGCAGCCAACCTGGCCAGTGTTGCTTCGGGTCAGGCGAACGCAACCACTCCCGGCGGCAATGGTACGGTTCCGGTGGCCGAGATCAACACTGTGGCCAACATCCTTGCCGCCTGCGTGGACTCTACCGGGACTGCTGCCTCATGCTCAGCGTTGTTCACCGGGGCCACGCCGCCGGGCGGTAAAACTCCGACGGATACGTTCACGGCCGCGCTCAATATCGCGCACTACCCCGGGCAGAACGTGAGTTCGCTCTTCGGCCTCAACGCGGCAGCAGCACCCTTCCAGCCTTCACTCACCGCTGCCCCGCACGACTGGTCGCTGGCGGTTACTTACACGGGCGGCGGCATCGGAAACGGAAGCGGCGGGAACCTCTCCCCTCTCAGCCCTCACGCACCCTATAACCACGGCATCGCTGTCGATGGACTTGGCAATGTGTGGGTCGCCAATCTCCAGAGCATCTCTGTTCTGGATCCTGCCGGGAAGCCGCTCTCGCCGGCCTCGGGCTTCACGGCAGGTATCGACCCGACCTTCGAGATGCTAGGTGCATTCACGCTGGACAGCTCGAACAACGCCTGGTTCGGTGTGTATACCTTTGACACCGACCCGGCGTTCAGCGTGCTCAAAATGAACTCGGCGGGGACGCTGCTTTCGCCCGCGGGAGGCTACACCGGAGGAGGCCTCTACCAGTTTGCTGCCATGACCTTCGACTCTGCGGGAAACCTCTGGGTGGCAGGTGATGGCTCGACAGATGCCGTGGCCGAGTTCAACAGCAGCGGCATTCCACTCTCACCTTCCGGCGGCTACGCCTCCCCGACGGACGACGATATCTTCGCTCCCACGCTCACTGCCGACACCTCCGGCCATGTGTGGTGGGTGAGCACGGAATTTGGGCCGGGAGGGAGCGTGCTTACCACTGACAGCGGGTGCGCCGGTCTGTCTGCAGCCGACCTGCCTGTGAGCAACGCTGTGGACGCCAACGGTGATATCTGGAGTCCCTACACCTATCAGCCTGCCGCAATCGCCAAATGCAGTCCAACGGGCGCTCTGCTCTCGCCCACCGGCGGCTTCCCGATCAGCTCTGTCTCGACGGGCAGCCAAGGCGTAGCGGTCGATGGCAATAATGACATCTGGTTCTTCGATCTTAACTATGGTGGACGCCTGGGCGCCATCGACACCGCCGGCAACCTGCTCGCGCCCGCGGGCGGCTACCAGATGGAGCAGGACACCGGCAATCGTAGCGACTACATCGCTCTGGACCCTTCCGGGAACGCCTGGGTTGCCAACCAGGGCGCCACTCTCGTCGAGTTTGTCGGGATCGCCGCACCTGTGGTCACGCCGCTCGCGACCGCTCTCGCCACCAAGAGTCTGGGCGCGCGTCCCTGATTGCCCCGACCATGTCAGGCGGCCGGGAAGGTGGAATCGGGCACCGGGGTTGCGGACGAACGTTCCAGGCGTATCTTCAGCCCCGGGAACGAAAGGAAGCCCGGAACTGTCTTGGCGTTTGGCCCTTCGTCTCTTTGAACTGGCGGTTGAAATTGGCTAGATTGCGGTAACCCACCTGATCAGCGATCAGCGATATGGGCTTGTCGGTGTTGAGCAACAGGGCGCAGGCGTTGCCGATTCTGAGCTGGGTCACATAGCCCGAGGTGGTCATTCCCGCTTGTTGCCGAAACAGGCGATGCAATGAACTGCGGCTGAGTGCGGCGATGCGGCTCAGTTGAGAGACGGCGTTCTGATCCCGGTAGTGTTTGTGCAGGTAGGTGAGCACACGACCGATGCGCTCCTCGGTGGCGTCGGGCATGGCTTCAGATGATCCGGAGGTGAGTGGTTCTGCCCCGGTATCTCTCGCCAGAAGCAGCAGAAGCTGGAGCAATGCGGGCAGCCGATCTTCCGCAGTCTGGTGCACCATGTCGCAGATGAGGATGCGGGCCCTGGCCCTGACCCTCTCCGAGAACTGGATCGCCCGGGTCGAGCTTTCAAGCAGAACCTGGATGGGGCGCAGTTCCAGGTGCGGCTTGATCAGGCTTTCGACAAACGCCTCGCTGAACCAGAGCACGAGAGCCTGGTGCGTGATGCCCGGCTCACAATCCTCGCCCGAACACCAGGTGTGCGGTATCTTGGGCCCGATCAGAACCAGATCGCCATCCTCGTAGGGCGCCATGTTGTCCCCAACGAAGCGTTGCCCGTGACTGTTCAGGGTCAGGGTCAGCTCGTACTCGCTGTTGTAGTGCCACTCGAATGGGATGGCAGGCAGCCGCCGATCAAAAAGCGTCCAGGACCCGTCCTGGGAGGCGGCGATATGTTCGAGATAGGGCTTCATCCCACGACCGAGAGTGGTCCGATTGTATCTCGCCAGAGATGCCAGGTGAGACTTTAGTATCAGTTTTTGATACCCGAGGCGAACATCATCGTCTCCTGAATGCATATCGTTCTCTTGTGCCCAGAGGCACCCAGGAGACGGTTATGGACGAAGCAGCGGTACTCGATCAAAAAGTGGCGGGCAAGCCGGGCGACAACAAACTTACCCCGACAATCCTGAGGGAACCTCTTCGGTCCATCCAGAAAAAGCTACCGCTGCGCGTGCTATCGTCGGCTGACTTTGAACACTGGCAGACCTATGGCTTCGTGGTCGTTAAGCAGGCAGTCCCCGGTGCCCAGGTAGAAGCTCTGAAGAAGCTGCTCTGGGAGTTCCAGGAGATGGACCCGAACGATATGTCCACCTGGAACGCGCCGCAGATGCGCGATCACGCGATGAAGGAGCTGAACAACAGCGGCATGGTCGAGATCTACAACCATCAGGCGCTCTGGGACAATCGCCAGCACCAGCGCGTCTATGACGCCTTCGTAGATATCTGGGATGATGAAAAGCTATGGGTGACCATCGACCGTGCCAACCTGAACACGCCCAACCGGAGCGGCCGCGCCTTCGCCGGCTTTATCCATACCGATGTCGACACGACGCTCGACCCGCTTCCCGTAAACGTTCAGGGTGTGTTGTCACTGGTCGATGTGGATGGGGAGACAGGCGGCTTCCAGTGTGTTCCGGAGCTCTTTCGCACCTTTGACGAGTGGAAAAAGCGGCAGCCGGAGGGACGCGACGGCTTCAGGCCTGACGTGGAAGGCTTTGAAGTTTACCCGGTGCCGATGAAGGCTGGCGATCTGATGATCTTCAACAGCCTGCTCGCCCATGGCATCCGGCCCAATACTTCAGAGAACAAGGTGCGGATGGCGCAGTACATCTCGATGACCCCCGCCGCCGCGGACAACGCGGAGTTGCGCGAACAGCGCATTCAATCCTGGAGGGAACGCCGTGCGCCTGAAGGTTTTGCGTTTCCCGGCGATCCTCGCGAGTGGGAGCGGACGAAGTATGAAACAGCCGAGCTGACGCCGCTGGGACGCAAGCTGCTGGGGCTCGATTTGTGGGATTGAAGTTACTCTGAATCAGATCCGAAGCTTATCAGCCGGGATCGGCCAGGATCAGCCAGGAGAGCGATACTCTCCTGGCTGGTGCTGTGTGAGCGACAGTCTCGAACCGTCCGAGGAGATGAATTGGCAGAGAGCATAGCAGTTGGACGAACCATGGATGCTCCACCTGCCGCACCGGTTGAGACCGATAACAAAGCGATGGCGGTTGCCATCGCGCTGTTCTTCATGGTGGGTTTTCTTACCTGCCTTAACGACATCATCATTCCGCACCTGAAGAGCATCTTCGAACTCTCCTATGCCGAGGCAATGCTGGTGCAGTTCTCGTTCTTCTCTTCCTACTTCATCTTCAGCTATCCGGGCGGCAAGCTCGTGGATATTGTCGGATATAAACGGGCGATGATCGGTGGTCTGATCATCATGGGCATGGGGGCTCTAGGATTCGTTCCGGCGGCGAACATGGCAAGCTTTGGGGTGTTCCTGGCTGCACTGGTAGTGCTTGCAGCCGGGATGACCACGGTACAGGTAGCGGGGAACCCTTATGTGACCATCGTCGGACCGCCCGTGACTGCTTCCAGCCGGTTGAACCTGGCGCAAGCCTTCAACTCCGTCGGAACGTTCATCGCTCCTTTTCTCGGCGCTGTTTTTATTCTTAGAGGAGCCAGGCCGCTGGCTCCCGACCAGCTGCACAGTATGCCGGCGGCGGCGCAGCAGCTCTATCGGGCGACGGAGGCGTCCTCGGTCCGCCTGCCGTACATCGGCATGGCGCTCGTGCTCTTTTGCCTGGCGATCGGGCTTGGCGCTATCAAGTTAAGGCCCAGGCAAACGGCGCGCCATGTCACTCAGGACTTTCGACCGGGTGCTCACAAGCCCCGCAGCGGAGAGAGTATCTGGCGCTCGCCCTGGCTGATCGGCGGCGCCATCGGGATATTCACGTATGTCGGAGCCGAAGTATCGATTGGCAGTCTGCTGGTCAACTTCATGGAGCTTCCCCGGATCGCTGGTCTCACCGAGTCGCGAGCCGCGACCTTCCTCATGCTGTACTGGGGCGGAGCCATGGTCGGCAGGTTCGTGGGCGCGGCGATTTTAAGGCGCGTGCGGACCGGGGCTGTTCTGGCTGTGACTGGCGCCTGCGCGTTCTCCTGCGTCATCCTGGCAGTGATCGCCCGGGGTCACCTTGCCATGTTTGCTCTGCTCGCAGTTGGCGCTTCAAACTCCACCATGTTCCCGTCTATCTTCTCCCTCGGCCTGCAAGGTCTGGGATCGCTGACGAGCAAGGGTTCAAGCCTGATGATTGCAGCCATCGTTGGCGGAGCCATCATTCCGCTGGCTACCGGAAGCCTCGCGGACAGAGTCGGTCTGCAAGCAGCGTTCCTGCTCCCTTCAATCTGTTACCTCTACATAGCCGCATTTGGCTTCGCGAACCGCAACCGAAAAGTTGCGTAGGCAACAAAGGCGGTCGCATCAAGGCCGCAGCCGCGCGAGGTTGTTGCGCGCGGCGGAGTTCGCGGGATCAAGCGACAGCGCCTGGGTGAAGTCCTTGCGCGCGGCGGCCGCGTCGCCGGAGCGCGCCTCGAGCACGCCGAGGTTGTTCCAGCCGTCGGGGCCGGGCTCGAGTGCGAGCGCCGTCTTCTGCTCTCGGATCGCGTCGGCCAGCCGACCCTGCCCGGTGTAGAGCTCCGCCAGGCCGCGATGAGTGTCGGGGTCGCCGGGGCGTACTCGTTCTGCGGCCTCGAGATGGCGAAGGGCGTCGGCGGCGCGGCCGCTTGCGGCCTCAAGATGCGCCAGGTTGTAGAGGGCATCGAAGTTGGGCGGATCGAGTTTGAGCGCTGCCAGGAACGCCTGCG
>CAXUND010000051.1:0-7539 GCA_964252445.1 uncultured Acidobacteriaceae bacterium
TTACAGGTCCATCTTGGAGTCTTCAATCGCGAGACGCACGTTACCATCGGCCCGCGAAAGCCGGCGCACCGCTTCCTGCTTGTCGACGCCGGCCTTGAGCATGACCAGCGCGACCGGCACGCTGCGCCCGGCGGACTTGATCACGCTGACCGCTTCCTCGCGCTCGACGCCGCAGGCACGCATCAGGATGCCGATGCCGCGCTCGACCAGCTTCGAATTCTGCATGTGCACGTTCACCATCAGGTTCCCGTACACATAGCCGAGCCGCGTCATCGCGCCCGTGGTGATCATGTTGGTGATCATCTTCTGGGCGCTGGCCGCCTTCATTCTGGTCGATCCGGAGATCACCTCGGGGCCGACGTCGGCGATGATCGAGATATCTGCGGCCGCCGAGATCGGGGTGTGCGTGTTGCAGGTGATGCAGGCCGTCTTCGCCCCTTGGGTTCGGGCATACGCGACCGCAGCGACGACGTAGGGGGTGCGTCCGCTGGCCGAAAGGCCGATCACCACATCCTTGCGCGAGGGCCTGCGCCGCGCGATGTCGCGCTGGCCGAGCTCCTCGGAATCTTCGTTGACCTCGACCGGTGATGCCAAAGCCTTGGGGCCGCCCGCCATGATGTACTGGATCGAGTGCGGATCGTTTGAGAAGTAGGGCGGGCACTCGCAGCTGTCAAGCGCTGCGATCCGGCCGCTCGAACCGGCGCCGATATAGATCAGCCGGCCGCCATCGCGAAGGCTGCGCGCCACGGAGTCGATCACCTGCGCGATCTCGGGAAGCGCCTTCTTCACTGCGGCCGCCACCTTCGCATCCTCGTGATTGATGATCCGGGCGATCTCAAGCGCAGATTTAGTGTCTAGGCCAGCTGAAGCCTCATTCGAGCTCTCGGTCATCAGCTCATGCAGCGGAAGCTGCTGAGTGTGCTCGCGGTGGTTCTCAGCTGGAGTAGGAGAAGTTATTGTGGCCATAAGAGATGGTATCGTCCTGTTCGCATTCTAGTCTCCGGACCACACGTTTGTGCGTGTAATCCATGGCCGGCAGAAACTAAAGTGTACCGGCTTAGGAGCGCATTATTGCGTCATGAAACGCTGGTCTCACCTGTTGAATCGCCCGGTTCTCTCGAGTGGGCCAGGTGCGATTGGTCAGCAGGACGATCGCCAGTTCCCGCTCAAGGTCGATCCACAGCGAAGTACCGGTGTAGCCGAGATGCCCGGCGCTCCACGGGCTGAAGTAGTGTCCCGCGGAAGACTCCCCGCTGGGCGTGTCCCACCCAAGCGCCCGGCTGCCGCCCTCGATCTGCGCCTGCCTCCTGGTAAACAGGTTGACGGTAGAGCGCAGGAACAGCTTTCCTTCGAGCATCGCCCGCGCCAGGCGCAGCAGGTCTCCGGCACTCGCGAACAAACCTGCGTGCCCGGCAACGCCTCCGAGCACGTAGCAGTTTTCGTCGTGCACGCTGCCCTGGATGTCCCGGCGGCCCAGGCCGTCTTCCCGCTCCGACGGCGGAATCTTCGCACGCTCGCCGGCGCCCGGGCAAAACCACGCCGCCATGCCCAGCGGAGCAAAGATCTCTCTAGCGCAGAACCGGTCGAGCCTCTCGCCGATCACCATCTCCAGCAGTTTGCCCAGCACGATAAAGCCGATGTCTGAATACTCCTCCCGGGTGCCCGGCGGCGCAGTCAGCTCCAGCTGGAGGCAGGCGCGCAGCAGGGCGTTCGCGGTTCCATGCTCGCGAAAAAGCGGTGCATAACCCGGCAGCCCCGACGAGTGCGAAAGCAGCATGCGCACGGTGATCCGCTCGCGGCCCGAGCCGCGTTTCATGCCGATCACAAAGCCCGGCAGCAGGTCGCCCACCGGAGCATCAAGATCGAGTAATCCACGCTGAAACAGCAGCATGGCCGCGGCTGTCGTCGCCGCCACCTTGGTCACGCTGGCCAGGTCGTAAATCGTCTCCGGCATCACCCGTAGGCTCCACGGCTCATAGGTGAAGCCACCTACCGCCCCGGTCGTCTGCGCATCCCGATCAAGAACCCCGTAAGCTGCGCCCGGAAATGCGCCCGCCTCCACCGCCTGAACAAGAACGGCGTGGGCCGGCTCAAGATTGGCTGCGTACGCTGGCGGTGCGCTCATTTAGGTCATCCGAGCTTGCATAAGCATGCAATGCTGCCTGCGCGAAAGCTATCATGGCTGTGCGATCGTCTAATACCCCTGAAGGGAAAGCCGCCCATGCCGAAGATAGCCGTCCTGCTGGCGACCTGCGTCCTCGCACTAAGCGCCTCGGGAGAAGTGGCGTCCGCGCAAGCGGCTCCTCCACCCGCTGTCCCTGCCGCTCCGGCTGTGGACGCCGTGCCGTCTGGCGCAGTCGAGGTTCCCGCCGGAACCAAGGTCCTGCTCGCGCTGCGCTCCGGCGTCAACACCCGCAGCGCGCAGCCCGGCGACGGAGTCTACCTCTCGTCCACCTTTCCCGTCGTTGTCGGCGCCCAGGTCGCGATCCCTGCCGGGGTCTACGTCCAGGGAGTGATCGATCGCGTTACCCGCGCAGGGCGGGTCAAGGGGCGCGCCGAAGTCGGCATGCACTTCACCACCATGATCTTCCCCAACGGCTCGGTGGTCAGCATCCCCGGCGTGGTCAATTCGGTGCCCGGCTCTTCCGACCACAAGGTGAAGAATAGTGAAGGCGACATCCAGCAGGCCGGGTCAAAAGGAAAAGACGCAGGCGAGATCCTTCGCGACGGCGCCGCCGGCGCGGGTATCGGCTCGATCGGCGGCGGTGTCAGCGGGCACCCTGTCGCCGGAGCTGCCTACGGAGGCCTGGCCGGCGCTGCTGCCGGCGCCATCTACGTACTGTTCACGCGCGGCAATGACCTGAATCTCGAGCAGGGGCAGACCGTCGAAATGGTGCTGCAGCGGCCGCTCACGCTCCAGCCCTCAAACCTGGCTGCAAGTGCAGGAGGTCCGGCAATGATCCCGGTAGCCCAGCAGCCGATGCCTAAACCGGATCACCCGCGCATGCTTTGCCCGGTTGGAGGACTCGGCTGCCCATGACGGACGAAAGCAGCTCGCCTGAGAGCCTGCAAAAGGCGGTCACTTCCGCACCTTTTGACCGCAGCGAACTGCGTCTGCCGCCTCCGCCGAGCAACGTCAGGATCGCCATCATCTGGCACCTGCGCCAGTGGACGCGGGACCTGCTGATCTCGCTTGCGGCCTCCGTCCTGATCATCACCTGCCTCTACCAGCCGGTGCGCGTTGAAGGCACCAGCATGCAGCCGCGCCTGCATGACCAGGACCGGCTCTTCATCAACAAATTCGTCTACCGTTTTGAGAAGGTTTCCCGCGGCGATGTGGTCGTCTTTCACTACCCGCGCGACCCGGAGAAAAGCTACATCAAGCGGGTCATCGCGCTACCCGGGGACGACGTTCGTATCAATGACGGCGAGGTGTTCGTCAACGGCGAGCGGCTGGACGAGCCCTATGTGCCGCGCCGCTTTCGCGATGCCCGCTCGATGGCTGACACCGTCGTTCCCGCCCACGAGTACTGGGTGATGGGTGACCACCGCTCCATCTCCAGTGACAGCCGCGACTTTGGCCCGGTTGAGCGCAGCCTGATCTACGGCAAAGCCGCATTTATCTACTGGCCCGCTGACGGCATCGGCCTGGTGCGCTAACGGTATCCTCCGACTTGTCGCATCTGTACTATCGCGCCAGCCTGCACGCCTCCTACCCTCCTCCTATCGACAGCAGTGGAGGCGAAATGGCAAGTCAGACAGGGTTCCTGATTACCAGTCGGCGCAATACTGACTTTGGGCCGACTGCGCGGACACGAAGAGTTGACCACTGGTTTTATACCGCGATGGCCTTTGCCATCGCATCCGGCGTGTTCGGCGGGTTTGCTCGAACGTATTTCGCGAGAACCTACTTCCATAGTCCGGCGCTTCCACTATGGGTGCAGTTCCACGGCGCGGCATTCACGGCGTGGATGCTCCTTTATCTTCTGCAGAACTTGCTGGCGATGACCGGGGGCATGAAGCTCCACCGCAACCTCGGTCTGCTCGGCCTGGTGCTCTCCGTGGCCGTGGTTTTTCTGGGCATGGCCATCACTATCCGACAGATCCACCAGGGCCGGTTTTTTCCGTTCCCGGACGCGTACAGCGATCTCGCTGTTTCGACAGGGCAGATGGTGTTATTCGCGGTCTTTATGGCGATCGGGCTGCTGCGAAGGAGCGATGCCGAGACCCACAAGCGGCTGATGCTGATGGCCCCGCAACTCTTCTTTTTTCCTGCATTCGGACGGCTGCTGCAGGGGATTAACGCAACTACACTCCTGCTCGCGCTGGCCTTCTATCTTGCCGGGCCTGTCTATGATCTCTTGACCCGCCGACGCGTGCATCCGGCCTACCGCTGGGGTGTGCCACTGCTGATTGCCACCATGCCGCCCTTCGGTGTGCTCGAGTCGCAACTTATACCGTGGCGGCACTTTGTGGACTGGCTGGTGCGCGCCTAAGTGCAAAAGTGAATGAGATGGTCAGCGGCAATCTCTTCCAGCGCAAGAGTCGGCGTTTCGCCGGCAAAGACGCGAAAATCGCGGATCAGGTGCATCTGGTCGTAATAGCCGGCCGCGTATGCAATCTCCGTCCACGTTTGCGAGGTCTCCGAATGCAAACGCAGAGCATGGCTGAAGCGGGCGATACGCGTAAGATCCTTGGGCGAAACTCCTGTGTAGGCGAGCGACTTGCGTTCAAGCTGGCGCAGGTGAACGCCCATGTGATTCGCCACGTCCGCCACCCCGGCCTGCGAGCCCGGTGCGGTGAGCAGGTGCAAAGCCCTTTGCACGGCGTCGTAACCTTCAATGCGCTTGACCTGATCCCGGAAGAAAGAGTTCAGCAGGCTGACTCGCTGCGCGAAGCTGCGCAGGTTGCCGAGGCGCTGGTGGAGCTGCGAGATCAGCGGGCCAAGCAGCGCATGCCCCTCGACGCCTGTTCCTGTAAGCTGCAGCGTTGGCGTGTTGAAGAGCGCGTGGAACCCGCAAGGCTGAAAAAGGACCACGAGCGACTCGACGTGGCCGCGGATGATGAGGCGAACACGGCGCCACGTCTGCGGCCCGATGACGGAGATAGGAAATGTATCGTCCAGCAGGTCTGAGCCGTAATGGGGAACGAGGTAGGAGCCGGCAAATTCAAACTCCAGCATGACGCCGAGCCTCGCCACCACAGGTTCGGTCAGCTCTGCATCGCCCAGCTTTGCTTCGCGTTGCACATACGCGCGAATGTATGGGCGCAACAGCGGCTCGGGAGGCGCAGTTTCAACCGTCAGCATTGCTGTCGTCACCGAGCCATTATGCCACTGCTATACCGTCAGCTGGACCAGCTCCTCCGCATGCGCGCGGGTGCCCAGGATGGACACCTTGGGCACTTCGCCACGGGCCATCGCCACTTCGTCGCAGCGGTAGATACGTGGGCAGCTTTGGCAATCCTTGTAAATCTTGTCCGGCAGCGCGGCCCGTTCCTCAACCACCTCAAAGCCGTGCCGGGTAAAGAACTCAGGGATGCGGGTGAACAGGCACACGCAGCCGATGCCGTGCTCCTCTGACTCGGCCAGCAGTGACCGAAGCAGCGCGCCCCCCACGCCCTGACCCTTGGCCTCCGGCTTGACCACGATCGATCGCACCTCGGCCAGGTGCGGGCCGTAGAGATGCAGGGCGCCGCAGCCGAGAAAGAACCCGTCCTCATCCTCGGCCACAGAAAAATCGCGCACGTTCTCGCATATCTCGGCAAAGACCCGCCGCAGCAGCGTGCCGTCTCCGGAGAGCGAGTTCACCAGTTCGTAGATGTCGGTCGCGTCCTGGAGGCGCGCCTTACGCACCAGCATGCGTGGGTTCCTTCTCTTCCGCCGCCGCGGCGGGGACGTAGGACGCCGTCAGAGCTGCAACGTGCGCTTCGGCGAGCGCCAGCGCCTCGTGCACGCGATGCCGCGCTGTTCCTCCGATCACATCATGGCAGTCAAGCGTCGCCTCCAGGGTGATCGCTTGGTAGAAGTCGGCTTCAAACTCGGGACCGAAGTGATGCAGGTCGTCGAGCGACAGTTCGCTCAGCTCGCACCCTCGTTCGAGCCCCAGCCGCACTGCGCCGCCGATCTTCTCATGCGCCTTGCGGAAGGGAACTCCCTTATGCACAAGGTAGGTGGCAGCGGCCATCGCGTTCAGATAGCCGCGCTCGCAGGCGGCCTGCATGCGCGCGGTGTTGAAGCTCACCGCCGAGGTAAACTTTCCCAGCAGCTCGACCATGATGAGCGCAGTCGCGGTCGCAGAAAAGACCGGCTCCTGCGTCTCCTGCAGGTCCTTGTTGTAAGCCAGCGGCAAACCTTTCAGTGTGAGTGTGACCGTCTGCGCTGCGCCCGAGATGCGACCCACCTTGGCGCGGATCAACTCCGTCAGATCAGGATTCTTCTTCTGCGGCATCGCGCTCGAGCCGGTCGAGAAGGCCTCCGGCAGCTCCACGAAACCGAACTCCGCCGTCGCAAACAAGGTCATCTCCTCGGCAAAGCGGCTGGCGTGCAGGCCGACGAGCGTCAGCGTGTGCAGGTACTCGAGCACGAAGTCGCGATCGCTGGTGGCGTCCATGCTGTTCGCCGTTGGCGCCGTAAAGCACAGCTCCTCCGCGGCGATGGTGCGATCAAGCGCCAGCGTCGCGCCGGCAATCGCGCCCGAGCCGAGCGGGCAATAGTTCATCCTTCGCGCGCAGTCTTCCAGGCGCGAGCAGTCGCGCAGGATCATCTCCACGTACGCGAGCAGCCAGTGTGCGACCAGCACCGGCTCCGCTCGCTGCAGGTGCGTGTAGGACGGCATGGCCGCGTCGCCTGCCGCGTGCGCCTGAGCGATGAGCGCTTCAGCCCAGCCCGCGAGATGGGCTATGAGCGCGCGCGATTGCTCGCGGATGTAGAGCCGCAGGTCAGTCGCTATCTGCTCATTGCGGCTGCGCCCGGTGTGCAGCTTTAAGCCGAGGTCACCGACCGCCTCCACCAGCTTCATCTCGACAAAGTGGTGAATGTCCTCGGCATCACCCTCCATCGACTCGGCAGAAAGACCGTGAAAGCGTTCGAGGATCGCGTCGAGCCCGCTGACGATCTCGGCCTGTTCCGCAGCCGCGAGCACGCCGGCGGTGAGCAGCGCGCGCGCATGCGCCTTGCTCGCGCGAACCTCCTCGCCCAGCAGCGCCCGGTCAAAGCCGAACGAGCGCTGCCACTGGTCAAACAGCGGGTCCAGCGGCTCCCGGAACCGCCCTGACCACATCTTCACTTCGCGACCTCTTTCACCTGCGACAGCAAACGCGCCCGCTGCCGCGCCGGCAGGCCGAGGATCTGGATAAAGCCCTTCGCGTCCTTCTGGTCGTAAGCCTCGCCCATGGTGAACGATGAGAGCTCATTCGAGTACAGCGAGTACTCACTCTGCCGGCCGACCACGCTCACGTTGCCCTTGTACAGCGAGAACGTAACTGTGCCGGTGACAAGTTTCTGCGTCTCGCGGACAAAGGCATCGAGCGCCTCCCGCA
>CAXUND010000051.1:7639-18543 GCA_964252445.1 uncultured Acidobacteriaceae bacterium
ACCGAGACCGGCACGCCCTCGACAAAGCCGATCGAGACCAGCTCCTCATGATCAGGCGCATCCTTCGGGCTGCGCGTCATCGTCCAGGTTGATTCCAGCGGTGCATTGCCCGCGTCTTCAAGCTCGCCGCCCTCGTGCGAAACGTGCCACAGGTTGCGGTCGCGCGAGTGGATCTTCGCGCGGCTGGCGGCGACCGGAATGCCGTGCGCTTCCGCATAATCAAGGCAGGCCTCGCGCGAGTTGAGCGTCCACTCGCGCCACGGTGCAATGCACTTGAGCTCGGGCGCCAGCGCCTGGTAGGCGTGCTCAAAGCGAACCTGGTCATTGCCCTTGCCGGTGCATCCGTGGGCCACGGTGGTTGCGCCTTCCGCGAGCGCGACTTCGACCTGCGCCTTCGCAATCACCGGGCGCGCAATCGAGGTCCCCAGCAGGTATTTGCCTTCATAGATCGCGCCCGCCTGCACCGTGGGCACGATGTAATCACGCACAAACTCTTCACGCAGGTCGCGGACGACCACCTTCTTCGCGCCCGTGTCGTAGGCTTTGGCGACAACCGCATCAATGTCCTCGCCCTGGCCCACGTCGCCGACCATGGCAATGACATCCAGGCCGTAATTCTCATTGAGCCACGGGATAATAATCGAGGTGTCGAGACCACCTGAGTATGCCAGCACTACCTTATTCGCCATGATTAAATTTCCTTCCTAAGTAAAGCTGTGAATTGTCATCCTGAGCATTCAGGTTTCATCCTGAGCGAAGCGAAGGATCTGCTTCTTGCTCTTATCCCGGCATCGTTCCGCCCAGCAGCATCAAGAGCAGCGCCTTCTGCGCGTGCATGCGATTCTCCGCCTGCTCAAACACTACCGATTGCGGCCCATCCAGCACCGCATCCGTAACTTCCGCATTGCGATGCGCAGGCAGGCAATGCATAAACACCGCCCCGGGCGCCGCCTGCGCCATCAGCGCCTCGTTCACCTGGTAAGGCTTGAAGATCGGCGCCCGCTTGGTGACCTCATGCTCAAAGCCCATGCTGGTGCAGACGTCGGTATACACAGCGTCCGCACCGGCGACAGCCGCAACCGGATCCTGCATCAGCGTTATGGTCGCGCCCGTGCCCTCAGCGATCGCACGTGCCTGAGCTGTGATCTCTGCCTTGGGTGCATAGTTCCTGGGTGAGGCCACGGTACAGTGCGCGCCCAGCTGCGCCGCCATCAGCATGAGCGAATGGCATACATTATTGCCGTCGCCGACATAGGTAAAGCGCACCCCGCGGGCGGTGCCGAAGCGCTCCTCCACGGTCAGGAAATCTGCCAGCGCCTGGCACGGATGCTCAAGGTCCGACAGCGCGTTGATCACCGGGCAGGCTGCAAACTCCGCCATCTCGGTGATGGTTTCGTGTGCGTAGGTGCGCAGCACGATGACGGAAACCCAGCGCTCCACGTTGCGCGCCATGTCCGCGAGCGATTCGCGTTCCCCGAGCGGCGATTGCGTCTGGTCGACGAAGATGGCCGAACCCCCGACCGTGTTGATCGCCGCCTCGAATGTAAGTCGCGTGCGCAGGGAGGCCTTCTCAAAAAAGAGAACCATCTGTTTGGCATCGAGTGCGTGGCGATAGTCCTGGGGGCGCGCCTTCACCGCGTGCGCGAGCTCGAGGACGGAGGCGATCTCTGCCGGGGAGAAGTCCGCGATCGAGCATAAATCGCGCCCGCACAGCGCGTGCGAGCCGGCTTCTATGGCTGTAAGTTCCTTAGTCGCCAATCTTGTCTCCCTTCTTGGCGGCGGCGGCCACCTGGGCCGGCCGCAGTTCACTCAATATTTCATCCAGTGCCGCGACTGCCTCGTCCACATGTTTCTTCTCGAGGATGTACGGCGGTAAAAAGCGCAGCACGGTTTCGCTGGTGCGATTGATCAGGATATGCCGCCCGGTCATGGCCGCGAGCACCGCCTTCGCGAGGTCTGCCGATTCCAGTTCGACCGCGAGCATCAGCCCCATGCCGCGGACATCGGTGATCACGCTGTGCTCCTCTTTCAACTCCAAGAGCAGCGTATGAAAGTAGCCGCCCACTTCTTCAACGTGCGGCAGCAGCGCTTCTACCTCGTCAAAGACCGCGATGGCCACCGCGCAGGCCAGCGGTCCGCCCCCGAAGGTGGTCCCGTGCATGCCCGGGTGAAACGCGCGCGCGACTTCCTCGGTCGCGAGCAGCGCGCCGAGCGGGAGTCCGCCGGCAATCGGCTTGGCCACGGTAACAATATCCGGACGCACGCCGTAATGCTGGTAGGCGAACCAGGTTCCCGTGCGGCCGAAGCCTGCCTGGATCTCATCGGCGACCAGCAGTGCACTGGTGGTCTGAGTGAGTTCCCGCGCGGCGTCCATGAACTCCTGCGAGAGCGGTTGGATGCCGCCCTCGCCCTGGATCGGCTCGACCAGCACCGCGCACACGTCCGAGGAAAACTTCGCCCGCAGGTCGGCTACGTCGTTGAAGTGCACAAACTCGACCCCCGGCATCACCGGGGCGAATGGCTCGCGGTACTTATCCTTGTAAGTCGTCGCCACCGACCCCATGGTGCGGCCGTGAAAGCTGCCCTCCAGCGCCAGGAACTTCGTCCCGATCTCGCGGCCTTCGGACCGCAGCACGCCGGCATAGGCGCGCGCCAGCTTCAGTGCGGCTTCCCAGGCCTCGGTGCCGGAGTTTGAAAAGAAGGCGCGGTCCATGCCGCTCGCGCCGGTAAGCCGCAGCGCCAGCTCCGCCTGGCCCTCATGGAAGAAGAGGTTCGAGGTGTGGATCAGCTTGCGGCTCTGCTCGACGATGGCTTTTTCAATTGCAGGGTGACCATAGCCGAGCGCATTTACGCCGATGCCGCTCAACAAGTCCAGGTAGCGCGTCCCGTTCTCATCGACTAAGTACACGCCCTCGCCGCTCTTCATCAGCAGGGGATTGCGCTCGTAGGTAGCCAGCAGCAACTTCGATTCCGCGGCTTGTATCTGTTCTAACTTCATAGTTTCTCCAACCTTCGAAACTCCGCAGCCGTCTCTCAATTCCTGCTCAGGCCACCATGACCTCTGTACCATCGGCAACGCGCGCGCTGCATAAGTCAGGCAGCTTGGCTGCCGAGGCCGCGGGCAGTATCTTCACCCGCTTGACGCCTTGCAGCAGTGCCTCGCGGCAGGCGCTCAGCTTCGGCAGCATGCCCCCGGTGATGACTGCGTCGTGCGTCAACTTTGCTATGGTGTCGACACTCAGCCAGCGCATGACTAACCCGTCTGCTCCGCGTACCCCGGGCACGTCGGTAAGAAAGACCAGCGCATCGGCATGAGTGCAGGCCGCGGTCGCGGCAGCCATCTCGTCGGCGTTGATGTTGTAGTACTCGCCGTCAAAGCCCAGCGCCAGGCTCGAGATGACCGGAATGCCGCCCATCGACCAGATCGCTTCGATCCAGCGCGGGTCCGAGGCCGCGATTTCGCCGACGAAACCAAGGTCAGGCGCGGTACGCTTTTTTCGTGCGCGGAATACATTGCCGTCCCCGCCCGCAAGACCCATCGCCGGCAAGCCTTCGGCGCCCATCACCGCCACTAACGACTTATTCACGCGCCCGCCCAGCACCATCACCGCCGCATCTCGGGTCTCGGCATCGGTAATCCGCAGGCCGGCGACAAACTCGCTCTCCTTGCCCAGCTGCTTCAGCGTCCGGGTTAGCTGCACGCCGCCGCCATGCACCACGGCGACTTTGTGCCCGCCGCGCGCCAGCTCCGCGATCGCATGGACGCAGCTCTTCAAGAGCGCCGCGTCCTCAAGCGTGGCGCCACCTAGCTTGACGACAAACTTCATGGCAACCCTCCGGAAAACTTCATAGCAAACCCTCCGCTTCATCCCACCCGCACATCAGGTTCATGTTCTGCACCGCCTGCGAGGCCGCGCCCTTGAGTAAGTTGTCCAGGCAGGAGACGATCACGCAGCGCCGTCCATCCCGCGCGAGCTCGAAGCCGATGTCCGCGTAATTGGTCCGAACGGAGTACTGGATCTGCGGCAGCTGAGGCGTGGAATACAGGCGCACCATGGGGCTGCCCGCGTAATACTCGCGGTAACACTCCCCGATCCACTCGGCGGTCACGCTCTCGCGAAAGGAGAGATAGATCGTCGAGAGTATCCCCCGAGAAATCGGCAGTAAGTGCGGTGTGAAAATGATCTCTTTCTCCGTGACATCGAGCTGCTCCAGTAACTCGCCTAAGTGGCGATGCTTGAACACGGCGTAAGCCGAGAGATTATCCGCGGCGTACATAAAGTGCGTCGTCACCGTCGCCTCTCGCCCCGCGCCTGAGACCCCCGACTTCGAATCCGAAACAATACCTCGATCGAGGTCGACCACCCCCGCGGTGACCAGGGGCTTCAGCGCCAGGATGACCGAGGTTGCATAGCAGCCTGGATTTGCCACCAGTTCCGCATCCACAATTTCTGTTCGATGCAGCTCGGGCAACCCGTAGACCGCCCGCGCCTGGGTCGATTGGCCGTCGTCGGCGAACTTGTAGACGGCGCGGTTGGCGTCTTCCTTGAGCCGCCACGCGCCACTCAGGTCAACCACGCGCAGCCCGCGCGCCAGCGCCTCCGGCACCCACTCCCGCGACTGCTCATGCGGCGTCGCCAGCAATAAGATCTTCACGCCATGCTCCGCGAGCAGCTCCCATGAAAAGGGCGCTACCCCGAGCACGCCCGGCCGCCGCGGCGACACCAGCTGCGGCCCCAGGTCGGCGAGTGACCCGGCCTCGCGCCCCAGGAAGAGCGGCGGCGTATCTGCTAACCGCGGGTGGGCAAGCAGCAGCCGCGCCAGCTCCAGGCCCGCGTAGCCCCGTGCGCCGACCACCGCCGTCTGTATCGCGTCAGCCAATCCACACCGCCAGCCGCTCGCGCAGGCGCGATGCATACTTCGTGTCCGGGCAGATCACCAGCACCGTGTCATCCCCGGCAATCGTGCCTACCACCTCGGGCATCGACTCGTGATCGATGGCCGCGGCCACCGGCTGGGCGCCGCCCATGGTGGTGATCACCACGACCTGGTTTTGCGCCTGGCGCACCCGCAGGCCAAAGCTCCTGAGCGTGTCGACCAGTGATGGCGCTGCATCCTCGTCGTCTTCATCGTTCGGTAGCGCATAGCCATTCGGCCCTTTCATCAGGTGCAGCTCGCGGATATCGCGCGAGAGCGTCGCCTGGGTCACGTCAAAACCGCGCAGGGCAAGCTTCCTCCGCAGGACTTCCTGGCTGCTGATGGCGCCCTGGCTGCTCACCGCAACCCGGCTGGGATCCGCGGCTGCGCGAGCCCCATTGCCGTTGCCGGAGGGCGCCTGGTTCAGCAGCTCGCGGATCGCGCTGTGTCGTTCGTACTTGCTCACAATGAAAATGCGGCCGCACGGCCGCCCCTCGCGTCTTCCTCTACATGAATAAACATACGCTCTAGTGTATAAATATGCAAGCAGCCCCGCCGCTTGCCAGCGCCCGGACGCGCAGCCGGAAGGCAGCGGATCGAGCCCTTCCACTTCACCCAATCTCAAAAAAGATTTCGTCGCGGCATTGACGAAAAGAGGTCGTATAGTTACGCATGGGCCGCTCCCCGTTTGCTGACTCCCAGCCTGGTTCCCCGATCCCCTCCGGCCTTCCGGAAGTCGCTGCTACCGTGCCCCCGACTCTTTACGACCCGCGCTTTGAGCACGAATCCTGCGGCGTGGGATTTGTCGCGACCCTGACCAATGTGCCCTCGCACGACGTGCTCAACAAGGCGCTGACCGCGCTGTCGCGCCTGGCTCATCGCGGGGCCATCGCGGCCGACGGCAAGTCGAGCGACGGCATCGGCATCTGTACCGCGCTTCCGCGGCGCTTTCTGCTCGATGAGGCGGGGATCACCCTTGATCCCGCGGCTCCGTTCGCGGTGGGCGCGTTCTTCTATCCGCCGGACACGCGCGAAGACTTCACCGCGCTCGAGCAGGCGCTGGCCGCGCAGAAGTTCGAGATCCTGGGCTGGAGGCAGGTGCCCACTCGCCCGGAAATCCTGGGCGAAATCGCGCACTCGACCATGCCGGTCATCCGCCACCTGCTGCTCACGTCACCGGACAGCGTCAAGGTCGAGCGGCGGCTCTACCTCGCGCGCAAGGCCTTTGAGCGGTCAGGCGCGCCAGGCTACTTCTGTTCTCTCTCTGCGCGCACGCTGATCTATAAGGCCATGTGTTCGGGACGCGATCTGCCTGCCTTTTACCCCGACCTGTCAGACCCCCGCTACACCACGCCGTTCGCCATCTTTCACCAGCGGTATGCCACCAATGTCGCGCCTTCGTGGGACCGGGCGCAGCCGCTGCGCATCCTCTCGCACAACGGCGAGATCAATACAGTCTGGGGCAATCGCGCCCGCATGGACGCCCGTGCCAAGACCATCGGCGATGAGCTCCAGCCGATGTTTTCGCCCACCGGCTCAGACTCGACCTCGCTCGATGAGATGGTCGAGCTCTTGTCGCACAACGACCGCTCCGTCGCTGAGGCGGTGCGCCTGCTGCTGCCGCCCGCGCAGCGCCAGGCGACCTCGGCCTTCTTTCGCTACAACGAGGATTCGGTCGAACACTGGGATGGTCCCGCGGCGATCTCCTTCACCGACGGCCGCATGGTCGGGGCCGCGCTCGACCGCAACGGCCTGCGGCCCTGCCGATTCTTCCTCACCGACGACGACCTGGTCGTTGTCGGCTCGGAAGCCGGCCTGGTTGACCTCGATCCCGAAAAGGTCATCCACAGCGGACGACTTGGTCCGGGGCAGATGCTCGTCGCCGACCTGCGTGCCGGCAAGCTCTATGAGAACGACGAGCTGCAGCAGATCTTTGACGATGAGGCTCCGGAGTACGAGGCCCTGCTGGAAGACAGGACGCTTGATCCGAACACACCCGTCATTGCGCTCGAGCAGGCCGACCTGAACCGCTTGCAGCACGGCTTCGGCTATACCCGTGAGGACGTGCGCATGATCCTCGAGCCCATGGCCAAGGAAGGCAAGGACGCCGTCTGGTCGATGGGCGACGATGCGCCGCTGGCCTTCATGGCGCGCTCGCCGCGGCCGGTGTATGCGTACTTTCGCCAGCGCTTTGCACAGGTCACCAACCCGCCGATCGACTCGCTGCGGGAATCGATCGTTCTGCAGATGCACACGCGGCTCGGCCCCTGGCCGAATATCCTGGACAAGAAAGCCCCGCTGCCCGGCCTCTCCCTGCCCACGCCTTTTCTCTCGCTCGGGCAGATGGAGGCGCTGCGCACCCGCCGCCACGGCCTCACGGAGCAGCTGCCACTGGCAGTACTCGACTGCGTCTATGCCCCCTCAGGTACGCTCGAGGCGGCCATCGCCGACCTCTCCTCCCGAGCCATCCAGCTGGTGCACGGCGGCGCCGCAATCCTCCTGCTGACCGATCGGCCCTGCTCCGAGCATGCGCTCCCCGTGCCTATGGCGCTCGCGCTCGGCGCCGTCCATCACGCGCTCACCCGCGAGGGCATCCGCACCTGCGTTGGCCTGGCGGTCGAGGCCGGAGACTGCCGCGACATCCACCATGCCGCGGTTCTGCTGGGTCTCGGCGCGGGCGCCATCTGCCCCTGGCTGGCGCTTGAAACCGCGCAGGCCGCCAACCCGGAGCTGGGCGAGAAGTACCTGCTGAAGGCCTTTGAGGCGGGGCTAGCGAAGATCATGTCCAAGATGGGCATCTCGGTTGCCGACAGCTACCGCAGCGCTCACCTGTTCGACTGCCTGGGGCTGAACCCGGAAGTGATTGCCACCTGCTTCTTCGGGACGCCGGCGCCGCTCGGGGGCGCCGGGTTTGATGATCTTGAAACCGCGCTGCGCACCAACTGGTACGGCTTTGGCGCGCATGACGCACCCGGAGCCGACCCACCCTCGGACGATTCCTCGGTGGTCACCGCGAACGCCACCGCGCAGAAGGACCTCCCCGACTACGGGTGGGTGCGCTTCCGCAAGACCGACCACGCGGAGCCGCACTCCTGGCAGCCTTCGACCGTGCGCCTGCTGCAGACCGTGGTCGGCAGCACCGCGCGCGCCGTCGCCACGGTGTCAGCGCCAGGCGAAGCCTGGGCGGCGTTCTCAACCCAGGCGGTTGAAAAGCAACCCGCCCTGCTGCGCGACCTGCTGGATTTCCGTCCCGCGGGGGACTCGCTGCCGATCGAGGCCATCGAACCCGCGTCTGCGATCTACAAGCGCTGCATCTCCAGCGCGATGTCGCTCGGGTCACTGAGCCCGGAAGCGCACCAGACGGTCACCGCTGCCATGAACATGCTCGGCGGTCGCTCGAACACCGGTGAGGGCGGGGAAGACCGCGCGGTCTACGATCCGGACGGCGAGCTGATGCTGCTGGGCAAGCCGGTCGCGGCCAAGCTGCTCAACAACAAGATCAAGCAGGTGGCCTCGGGCCGCTTCGGCGTCACCGCCGAGTATCTTGCGAACGCAGAAGAGATTGAGATCAAGATCGCCCAGGGTTCCAAGCCCGGCGAGGGCGGCCAGCTCCCCGGGCACAAGGTTACCGACCTGATCGCGCGTCTGCGCCATGCGCAGCCGGGCGTCACGCTCATCTCGCCGCCGCCCCATCACGATATCTACTCGATCGAAGACCTCGCACAGCTGATCTATGACCTCAAGCGCCTGAACCCGCGCGCCGCGATCGGGGTCAAGCTGGTCTCAGAGTACGGCGTGGGCACGGTCGCCGCGGGCGTGGCCAAGGCTTACGCCGACTACATCGTCATCGCCGGCCACAATGGCGGTACCGGAGCCTCACCGCTATCAAGCATCAAGTACGCCGGCAGCCCCTGGGAGCTGGGGCTTGCAGAAGTGCAACAGGTACTGTTACAAAATGGCCTGCGCGGCCGGGTCCGGCTGCGCACTGACGGCGGCCTGCGCACTGCCGCCGACGTGCTCTGTGCGGCCATGCTGGGTGCGGACGAGTTTGCCTTCGGCACCGCGGTGCTGGTCGCCATCGGCTGCGACATGGCGCGGCAGTGCCACCTCAACACCTGCCCGACCGGCATAGCCACGCAGCGGGAAGACCTGCGCGCCAAGTTCCGGGGCAAGCCTGAGCACATCCTGCGCTTCTTTGAAGAGCTCGCCGGCGACCTCCGCTCCCTGCTGGCAAAGCTCGGCCTGCCGTCGCTTGAAGCCGCAATCGGCCGCACCGATCTGCTCCAACAAACCCGCGAGGCCGGCGGGCTGAACCTGGCGCGCATGCTTTCGGCTTCGTCGGCGGGCGTGATTCGCTGGCAGGGCGGCCGCAACCATCGTCCATCCAGCTCGGTTGCGACCGACGACCACGCGCCCATCGATGACGCCTGGCTCGCGCCGGCCATCGCTGCTTATAAGGCAGGCGAACCTTTCACCCATTCGCAGACGGTGATGAACGCCGACCGCACGCTGGGCGCGCGGCTCTCCGGCGAACTTGCGCTGCTCGCCGACGCCCACCAGGTCTCGTCCGCGCCGCTTACCTTCAACCTCACCGGTGTTGCCGGGCAGTCCTTCGGCGCCTTTGCTGCCTCGCCGATCCGCCTGGTGCTTGAGGGCCTGGCAAATGACTTCGTCGGCAAGGGACTCTGCGGCGGTGAGATCATCCTGCGCGGGCAGGGCCGGGCCGCGCGGGAAAGCGAGCGCCACGTCATCCTGGGCAATGTCGCGCTCTACGGCGGGACGTCAGGAACCCTGTTTGCTGCCGGTCGTGCGGGCGAGCGCTTCGCCGTCCGCAACTCGGGCGTGCTGGCAGTGGTTGAGGGCGTCGGCGATCATGGCTGCGAGTACATGACCGGCGGCCTGGTGATCATTCTGGGCGCGACCGGCATGAACTTCGGCGCGGGCATGACCGGGGGGCTCGCCTGGGTCTTCGACGAGGATGGCTGCTTCCTGGCAAAGGGTCCGGGCACGGGTGAGCGCTACCATAAGGACTTCCTGAGGCCCGAGTGCTACCACGACCTGGACGCCGAAGCGCAGCAGAGCCTGCGTGAGCTGCTGATGCTGCACGATGAGAAAACCTCGAGCACCCGCGCGCAGTGGATCCTCGCCAACTGGGAGGAGCTGGCAGGTAGGTTTGTCCGACTCACGCCCAAGCCGCAGTCTTGATCGTCGGAAATTCCGCGCTCGACAGCACTTAGTCGAACTTATGCACCTGGCGTCAGCGCCTGTACTCGCAATCCAGCCCAATACGGCCGATGTGCTCGAAATGCTTGGCAATCTTCTTACAAAGATGTAACTTCACAGGTCGTTTACGTTTTGGACAGAAGGCACGCAGTTCGCTCCTCACTGCTGGCTCGTCGGCGGTAATTTCTTTTTTGTCATTCGGTGTTAGCAAAGCTGTCTTCATACCAGGAAATACTATCTCGGCCTGAGGGATACATAAGGCATAATTCCTGACTTAGTACTTGCAGCTTACGGTCGACTGCAGGTAAGCTTCCGCCGATGAGCGCTCTCGGCGGCTATCCACGCATCACGCCTTTTCTCTGGTTCGACACCAACGCCGACGAAGCGGTCGACTTCTACCTCGGCATCTTCAAAAACTCGCGTCGCCTGAACCAGCTCGCGCTTGAAGGCGAAGCAGGAGGGCCAAAGCGCGTCCTCACCATCGCCTTTGAATTGGACGGCCAGAAGTTCACCGCCATCAATGCCGGGCCGGCTTTCAAGTTCAACGAGGCAGTCTCTTTCGTCGTCCGCTGCGATTCGCAGGAGGAGGTCGACGAGTACTGGACACGGCTTTCCGCAGGCGGCAGTGAGGGGCAGTGCGGCTGGCTCAAGGACAAGTTCGGCCTCTCCTGGCAGATCGTGCCCGCCCGGCTGCCTGATCTGACCCGCCACCCCAAGGCGATGCAAGCCATGTTCCAGATGAAGAAGCTGGTCATCGCCGAGCT
>CAXUND010000051.1:18643-24837 GCA_964252445.1 uncultured Acidobacteriaceae bacterium
CACAAGCGCCTGTTCCTAGTTCGCCACGCTTGCAGCCGTTCTCAGGTCTACGGACACCCGCTCCTGCTTCTCCTCCGAGCGGCTTCTTACGATCCGGACCACCGTGATATCGTCCTGCTGACCAAAGGCCTTGGCGGCTTCCGCGATGGTCTGGACAGAAGGCCGCGTGCGCATAAGCTCGCCGGCTCGCTCAAATCCAAACAGCTCTCCGTTCTCCTTCTGCGCCTCCACCACCCCATCGGTATAGAGCGTCAGCTCATCCCCCTCACCCAGTCGAAAGCGGCTCTCCGGGAACTCCGCCTCGTGCGAGATACCCAGCGGCAGCGATCCCTCCATCTCTACCGCATTGCCGTTCAGGAAGGGCGGAAGATGCCCCGCGTTCGCCATTCTCACCTCGCCCGACGCAGTTACATGCAGCACCAGGCAAGTGGAAAAGCCTCCGCTGGTTCTTCCCATCAGTCTTCGATTGAGCCCGGCAAGGATCTCCGTGGGGTTAGTCGAGGTTTCGGCCAGCGTCCTCACCGCGCCCACCATCAGTGACACGGCCATCGCCGCCTTCAGACCTTTCCCGCTCACATCGGCCAGCACGATACTCAAGTCTCCGTCGTCGCCGGGCAGTACCTGGAACATGTCGCCGCCGACTTCGCCCGCCGGCCAATACAGGCTGCTGATGGCAAAGCCCGGCACCTCTGGTGTGTGCTCCGGCACCAGCACCTGCTGGACTTCCTGCGCCGACTTCAGCTCCGACTCCACAAACAACTGCCGCCGGCGTTCGCGCATTTGCTCGCGGTAGACCGTCCAAACCAGGGCGACCATGACCACGATGTCAAACTCGAGCTGAGTGTCCACCCAGTAGGGGCCAATGGAGAAGCCGCCCGTGTTGAAGATGCTCGTCATGCTCATGTTCGTCAGCACAGCGGTCTGTGCCAGGCCGCCGGTAACCAGGTAGTAGGTCTCGAGCATCGCGCAGGCGAGCGCCATGGGGAGCAACGCCGCCTCGCGTCGCCGTCGCAAGCCGGCAACCAGCAGAACAAAAAGGTAGGCCGGAAGAACGGAATAAACCAGGGTCGCGACCATGTCGATGGTGCGCAGTTCCTGCCAGTCCGAACGCCAGAACGAAATAGCCATCAGGTCCACGACATCGGCCGCCAGGTAGATCGACGCGAGAATCGCCGTGACCCTTCGCCAGCTGCGCTCCTTGTAGAGCCCGAACAGCACCAGCATAAACAGCCACAGCGAAGTGTCTCTTGCGCAATTCAAGAGAAGAACCAGAATCTGAGACCATTCAAAGTCCAGTGCTCTGCCAAGAGCCGGAAAAGCTACATAGGCGCTTTCTGACCCGCTTAGCAGGAAGATGCTCAGGCATAGCTCAAGCCGCTTTCGGCGATCGAATGCCCATGCGCCTGCCAGTATCAGGCCAACCAGAAGGAAGATGGCACTGAGCACGATCCAGATCAGGTTCACCCTCTCAAGTGAGACCTCATCAGCAGACACGGCATCCCGCAGGATTTCGGTCGCGCCGACCCTGGGCGGCCGGTTGAGCCCTCCACTCGCTTCAGATTCATCAGAAGTAAGCATGGACTTCCAGACCCGTATCGCCAGCACTCCCTGCAGATGACCCGCGTCACCACCCCGGGGAAATTCATAAACATCGCTCACCGGATAGGGGTACCACTCTGCCTTCGGCGGGAGCTTGCCCAGGCCGCCGATCTGCCGGCCGTTCCAATACACCTCGTAGGCATCTTTGATGTACGGCATCAGAACGGCTACTGACCCCGTCACTCCGTCGACATCCACCGCGCGCCGGTACCAGGCAAATCCCGTGTAGCCGGGATGTCCCTGCAGTCCCCACCGCTTCTCGGTAGTGATCGTCTCCCACTTGCTGTCGTCAAAGCCCGGCTGAGCCCAGGTGCTGTCGTCCCCGGTGTGGAACCGCCACTCGCCGGACATCGGCAGCGAACTTTGACCCAGCGTTCCCCTGAACTCCGAGGATTCCCTCGCCTGTGCTCCAGCCTGCAATGAAACGCAGATCAAGCAAAGCAGTCCAATCCAAAGGTGCCTCATCCAGACCTCGCGCGTGGAATCCCGTAGTGCAACCAGCTTACGCGCCCTCCCTGCGCGTTCTTCCGCCCGGGTGAACTTTATCAACGGGTGCCAAATCGCAGTGTCTCGAACCAGGTCAGTCTGAGAAGCCCGCTCGCGCCGCGTCCACATTGGCAATCGCTCCGCCCCTCGATTAGAGTGGACCCTGCCATGTCCTCCCTCGCGCGCCCGCTCACCAGCATCAACGACATCTTCCTGGCCATTGCCGATCGCGGGACGGGTTCGGCCATGCAGCGGCTCGTTGGCAAGGACTGGCAGACCCTTTCCGGCAGCGATGTTTATGCGCAGGTGCGCGCCGTGGCTGCTGCATTCGCGAACTGGGGCCTGGAGAAGGGCGAGCGTATCGCGCTGATCAGCGAGAACCGCTATGAGTGGGCCATTACTGATTTTGCCGCGCTCGCGCTCGGGCTCATCGATGTGCCCATCTTTCCCACTCTCCCGGCCGGGCAGATCGTCGACCTGCTTGCGCACTCGGGCAGTCGGGTGGTGGTCGTCTCGACCCGGCAGCAGTACGAAAAGATTGCCGCGATCCGGGCGCGCACCGCGGTCGAGCACGTCGTGGTCATGGATGAGGTGCCGGATGCGGATGCGGTCACCTTCGCCTCCCTGGTAGCCTCGGCTCCTTCGACTCGCGACGCCTCCTTTGACGAGCATGTACGCTCCATCCGCGGCGTCGATCCGGCAACCATCATCTACACCTCGGGCACCACGGGCGAGCCGAAGGGCGTGCTGCTGACGCACACAAACCTCGCGTCCAACGTGAATTACTCGTTGCGCGAGTTCGACCTGAGCGCCGCGGATAACGCGGTTTCGTTCCTGCCGCTCTCTCATGTCACGGCGCGCCACGTGGATTACGCCCTCTACATCCTGGGCTGCACGCTCGCGTACTGCCCTGCGCTCGAGAAGCTGATGCCAACCCTTGCGACCATTCGCCCGACCTTCTTCGTGGCAGTGCCGCGGGTCTTTGAGAAGCTGCGTCACGAGGTGGAGCGCAAATCCATGCAGTCTCCGATGAAGGCTCGCATCATTCGCTGGGCCCTCGCAACGGGGGGCCGGAACCGGGCGACCGTTCTCGCGGGACGCACGCCCACGAGTCTGCTGTGGAAGCTGGCCGACCGGCTGCTCTACTCGAAGGTGCGTGCCCTGTTTGGCGGGCGGGTGCGCTACTGGGTGGCGGGCGGCGCCCCGCTTGGGCTCGATACCGCCCACTGGTTTGCCGACGTCGGCATCCGCATCTTTGAGGGCTACGGGCTCACCGAGACCTCACCCGTCATCGGCGTGAATACCTCGGTCGCCTACCGGCTCGGCTCAATCGGCAGGATCCTGCCCAATGTCGAGGCACGCATTGCCGAGGACGGCGAACTGCTGGTGCGTGGGCCCAGCATCTTCTCCGGCTATTGGAACTCGCCGCGTATGACCGCCGAGGCGATCGACGCCGAAGGCTGGTTTGCCACCGGCGATATCGGGCGCATCGACCAGGACGGCTTCCTCTACATCACCGACCGGAAAAAGGAGCTGCTGAAGACGTCGGCGGGCAAAATGATTGCCCCGCAGCCGATTGAGAACCGGCTCAAAGCCGACCTGTTCGTCGGCAATGTGGCTCTCGTGGGCGATCGGGAGAAGTATGTCTCCGCGCTCATCTCGCCCAACTTCCAGGCACTCGAAGACTGGGCCCGCCAGCAGAAGATCCCGATCGACTCCCGCAAAGCCATGTCCGAGCACCCCGAGGTCGTCGCCATCTACAAGAGGCTGGTCAAGCAGGTCAACACCACCCTGGCCGACTTCGAGATGCTCAAGCGCTTCCTGGTCGTGCCGGACGAGTGGACGCAGGATGGCGGCGAGCTGACCCCATCAGGCAAGCTCAAGCGACGGGTCATCCTCGAGCGCTACCAGGCGGAGATTGCCACCCTCTATCCGAAAACAGGTAACTAGCCGCCCGCAAAAACCGTTGAACCCTGTGGAAAAACAGGATATAACCCTCGCAGGCGCCGGGTCTTCCTCGCGCTTCAAACTTCCACGGGGCGGGGTGTGAACATGGGCGGTGCAGCAGTTTCCAAGCAGGCAGCAGCCGTAATCCCGGGCCCATCCGGCTCGAACAGCCCCTCCACCGTCCGCGAAGTCATGGATATCCGCCAGGCGGCAGAGTACTTGGGCATCAGCGCGGATACTTTGTATCGCTACGCGTCAGATGCCTTCATTCCCGCGTTTAAGCTGGGCAACCGCTGGCGCTTCAAGAAATCGAGGCTGGATGCCTGGATGGACCAGCAGTCCGGGCCCGTTCCGGAACCGGTGAAGCACGCTCGCGCCAACCAGAAGAAGCCGGTGCGCGCCACACGCTGAAACGCAACCGAAAAAAGGCCCCGGACGTTCTCCGGGGCTTTTTCTGCTTTAAGCCTGAGCAACTTGCCAGACTTTGGGCCAGACCTTAGTGGTGGTGGTCGCCTCCACCGCTGCTCTCATGCGGATGACTCTCCGAGTGGGAAGCAGCCGGCTTCGGCGCCGACTCATGTTGCGGCTGCGGCCGGGCTGCCTGCGGAGCCTGGGCGCCGCGGTTCAGGTTGGGCTGCGCCGCCGGTGCCGGGCGGTTGAACTGGCCACTCTGCGCCGCCGGTGCCGGGCGGTTGAACTGGCCAGGCTGCGCCGTGGGACGGCTGGCGTTGTATGAACCAGGCTGCGTCCCAGGACGCGCTCCGTTGGTCAGCTGTCCGGGCTGCCGAGTGTTCTGGTTGAACTGCCCCGGCCTCGCCGCCCCGGTCGGAGAGTTGTTGAACTGGCCCGGCCTGGCTGCCCCCGTCGGAGAGTTGTTGAACTGCCCCGGCCTGGCTGCCGTGTTGTTGTTCCGGTTGTTGTTGATGGCTCCGTTGTTAATCCGGTTGTTGTTGTCCACATTCGTCCGGTTGAAGTTATTGTTGTTGGTCCGGTTGACCGTCACATTGTTGATGGTGGTGTGGTTCACATTGGCAAAGCGCACCGCCTGCGTGTGGTTGAACTCCCGGGCCTGCGGATTGCGATCAAAAGCGCCATAGTTGCCGTGGTTCACCACCGTCACGCTGTTCGAGATATACGTGTTGTGGTTGTAGATCACGGTATGGTTGTGCCAGTCCGGTCCCCAGTTGTGGAAGCCCCAGCCGAAGTGCGTAAAGGCGCCGATGCCGATGCCGATGCCAAAGCCGATGGCCAGCCCGACACCCAGCACCACGCCCGCAGGCGGTCCATAGTAGTGGTAGTAGCCGTAAGGTGGCAGCGGCGCGCCGTACACTACCCACGGGTTGTAGTAAGGCACGTACACCACCTCAGGTTGTGCGGGCTGGATCACGATGGCGCCGGGCTCGTACTGCACCGCGAGCTGCTGGTTCGAACGCAGGTTCCCGGCGTCATACGCCCGCTGCCGCATCTGCTGTACCGCGTTCATCACGTCCTGCGGCTGGTTGTAATAGGCATTGCCGAGCTGTGTGGTCCACTGCATGTTCTGGTTCAGGTTGCTCAGCACCTGCGGGAAAGCCACCAGCGCCTTCACGCTTGGATCCCAGGGCTGCTGATCGGCCATCTGGCCCAGCTGGTCGGGCGGAACTCCCTGGTACTGGTTGACAAACTGTTCGGCTGAGGCCACCTGGGCCGGGTAGGTCGAGGCTGCCAGCACCTGCGCGACCAGCGAGTCCGGGTAGAGCGCGATCGGCGCCACCAGCTGGTTCAGCGTCTCCGGGGGAAGCGCCTGGTAAGCCTGCTGCTGCCCGCCGTATTGGTCGCCATACTGCTGGTCAGGCGGTGGGGGCGGCGGTCCCTGTGCAAACACATCACCGACCGTCATTGGAACCAGCAGGGCCATTAAGCTCCCTGCGACTGCTTTACGCGCCGTCCGTGCAAGGAATTCGGCCGGCAGGTTCTGCTGTGCTTGCCGCGCCGCGGTCAGGCTTGAAAAAAACGTCACGACTGCTGCTTTCTGAGTCTTCATCTGCGACCTCATTCTGGCCGTGCTTGCCGGCCTGCTTCTCACTCTGCCTCTCGAACTGCATTCCGTTTCCTTCTGTGCAAACACGCATGTCTCCTGATAGTTCCGGCCTGCATGCGCAAACATGAGCGTGGCGGTGATA
>CAXUND010000052.1:0-24457 GCA_964252445.1 uncultured Acidobacteriaceae bacterium
CAGCACATTGAAGCGCGCACCCACCTCAAAGTCGAGCGCCGCTTCTATCTCGCCGGCTCCTACATCTGCCAGCAGGCCATGGTTGCCGGGCGCATCGATGCCTACGTCGAGTACACCGGCACCGCGCTCACGGCCATCCTAAAACAGCCGCCAACCCACGACCCTGACTCATCGCTGGCCACCGTCCGCAGCCTCTACAAGCAGCGCTACAACATCGTCGCCACCGAGCCGCTCGGCTTCGAGAACACCTTCGCCATGATCGTCCGCCAGGAGCCCGACACCGACCAGATCGCCACCCTCTCTCAAGCCTCCACGTATTCACCCGACTGGCGTCTCGGCGTGGGCTACGAGTTTGAAGAGCGTCCCGACGGTCTCCACGGCCTCGAAGCCGCTTACCATCTCCGCTTTCACGACGCACCCCGCACCATGGACCTGGGCCTGCTCTACCGCGCCATCCACTCGCACCAGGTCGACATCATCGCCGGCAACTCCACCGACGGCCCCATCGCCGCCTACCACCTCAAAGTCCTCGACGACGACCAGCACTACTTCCCTCCCTACCAGGCCGTCCCGCTGGTCCGCGAAGAAGCGCTCGAACGCTGGCCCCAACTGCGCCCCGCCCTCGCCGACCTCGCGAACAAGATCACCGCCGACGACATGCGCACCATGAACGAGCAGATCGACGGCGAACACCGCGACGTAGCCGAGGTCGTCCAGGCCTACCGCCAGGCTCACCACCTGTAGAACAAGACCCCCTGCGCGGGAGGCGCCACCTTCGGTGGGCGTGGATCGCCCTTCGGGCAAGAGGCTTGGTCCCCGGTAGTACTTGGGGACCAAGCCTCTTGAAGCGCCGCAGGCAGTCTACGACCCACGAAGTGGGCGCCAGCCGCGCAGGCGGTTTGGCCTTTGCATCTGGGATACTGGCCCTATGCCTGAGCCCTGGCTTCGCAACACGCTGCTTGACGTTCCCGCTCTGCCGCGCGCTGTCTTGCATGCGCTCGAGCTCGCCGAGGAGGACATCGAGCACTGGGCCGCGCTGCTCACCGACGCCGAGGTGAGCGCCAGGCCGCTCGGCCTTACACCTTTCTCCTACCATGTCCGCCACATGGTGCACTCGCTCGACCGCCTGCTCACCTATGCCGAGGGCGCCTCACTCAGCCTTGTACAGCGTGCAGCACTCAACGTAGAGCTCGAGCCGGTCACCCAAAAGGACTCGATGCTGGCGGAGTTCCGCCTCGGTCTTGAAGACGCCCGCGCACGCATACTGAAGTTTTCACTTCACTATCTGGAAGCCACCCGCCACGTCGGTATGCAGCGGCTGCCGGCCTCGCTCGGCGGCCTGCTCGTCCACCTCGCCGACCACACCCAGCGCCACTCCGGCCAGGCCGTGGTGACCGCAAAACTGCTGCTCGCATTACGCGAACGCTAAGATCCAGAGAGCGGTCTGGATGGGGCACTGTGGTTGATCTTGACGTATGCAGCCAGGCTGGTCGGTCAAACCGCAGTCAATTGAAATCCCACCTGCCGGGCGGCGTCCAGTAGCTGCGCATCCGCGGCAATGAACACACAACTCGCCGCCTCCCCAGCACACCAGGTCCATGCGGCGGCAAGTTGCAGGGCATCGGCTGCCTTGAGTGGGTAGCGCATCAACAGGGTCTCTGCGTGAGATCTGAGTGCTTCACTCGGCTGAAGCTCGCGCCATCCGCGACGCAGCTTCTCTAAACGAATGCCCGCAGCTGCATGTTGTGCCGCGGTCAACTCGCCTGTTCGCAGAAGCCGCTCGAAGGCACTGCGCATCTCGACCGGTGTCGACCACCAGACAGTTAACTCGTGTTGCCGGAGCAAGTGCCGAACAGCGGCGCTTGGCTGTTGCTGAACACAAATCGGAACCAACGCGCTCGTGTCCCAGAAGGCCGCTTTCACCTGTCTCCCCGACCCTCAAGGGCAGCCTCAACAGCCACATCTCTGGGAACCTCCGCGGCCGGGATCTCAAAAAAATGCTCCCAATCCATCCGCTCTTCCGGCATCTTCAGCGCGCCGGAAGCGACCAGCTGCGCTTCCCGTTCCCAGTCCGCGTCGTGATGGAAGGGCAACAGTCTGGCCACAGGGACGCTGCGATCCCGGATGACGATCTCCTCGCCGTTCCTGACGTACTGTAGATAGCCGCTCAGCCGATTCTTCAACTCCCCAATGTTGACCGTTCTCATACCCGCGAGGGTACCACTATCTGGCTAACTTAGCCATGAACCACAAGCCTTTGCGATAATGGGGAGCAGCATGCCCGATCCGCATCCACTTGATACCTGGAAGCCGAAGCACAATCCCTGGGCGATTGCGCTAACGGTGACGCTGGCCACCTTCATGGAGGTGCTCGACACCTCGATTGCCAACGTCGCGCTGCCGCACATGGCCGGTTCGCTCGGCGCCTCGCAGCAGGAGGCAACCTGGGTGCTCACCAGCTACCTGGTGTCGAGCGCAATTGTGCTGCCTATTTCCGGCTGGCTTTCTACGCGCTTCGGCCGCAAGCGCTTCTACATGACCTGCGTGGCGCTGTTCACCGCGTGCTCGCTCCTTTGCGGCATCGCCAATACGCTGCCGCTGCTGATCTTTGCCCGCATCCTGCAGGGCGTCGGGGGCGGGGGCCTCGCGCCCAGCGAGCAGGCGATCCTGGCGGACACCTTCCCGGTCGCCAAGCGCGGCCAGGCGTTCGCCCTCTACGGCATGGCGGTGGTGGTCGCGCCCGCCATCGGGCCCACGCTCGGCGGCTGGATCACCGACAACTTCAACTGGCACTGGATCTTCTTCATCAACCTGCCGGTGGGTCTCCTGTCCTTGTGGCTGTCCAATCGCATGGTCGAGGACCCGCCGTACATCGCCGAGCAGCGCAAGCGCATTGTCAGCGTCGACTCGATCGGCCTGGGAGCGGTCGCGATCGGCGTCGGCTGCCTGGAGTTTGTGCTCGACAAGGGGCAGGAAAAGGACTGGTTCGGCGACTCGATGATCACTACGTTTGCGATTATTGCCGCGGCGGTGCTGGTGTTTTTCGTAGTGTGGGAGTGGCGTCACCCGCACCCGATCGTCGACCTGAAGCTGCTCAAGAACCGCAATTTCGGGACGGCTGTCTTCCTGCAGTTTGTTCTGGGCATGGTGCTCTTTGGCACCACCGTGCTGATGCCGCAGTTTATGCAGACGCTGCTCGGCTATACCGCCGAGCGGTCAGGGATGGCGCTGTCGCCTGCCGGTCTGCTCATGGTCTGCATGATGCCGATTGCCGGACGCATGGTGGGCAAGGTCAAAGACGCCCGGATTATGGTTGCGATCGGCTACGCGGCCGTCGCGCTCGGGCTCTTCAACCTGACACGACTTTCCCTCGGCGTCTCGTTTGAGCAACTGGTCCTGTGGCGCATGTTCCAGGTGCTCGGCCTGGCGTTCATCTTTATCCCCATCAGCACGCTGAACTACGTGGGCGTGCCTCAGGATAAGTCGAACCAGATTTCGTCACTCTCGAACTTCGCCCGCAACATCGGCGGCAGCTCGGGAACGGCCATGCTGACGACGTTTCTGGAGCGCACGGCACAGACCCATCAGTCGACCTTGTCGGCCAAGGCCGTTGCCGGGGGCGGCGCCTACTCGAGTTACACTGCCGCAACCGCCAGCTCACTGATGCGGCTAGGCCAGAGCGCCAGCCAGGCCACGGCGGCCGCTGCCGGGCAGGCTTACCAGCAGCTGCTGCGGCAGGCCAGCATGCTCAGCTATCAGAATGCCTTCTGGTGCCTCAGCGTACTCATAGCCTCGCTGGTCCCGCTGCCGTTCATCATGCGCCGGCCAAACCGTACGGCCAAGGTTCCGGTCGAGCCGGCGCACTAGCCGTTCATCGAATGGCAACAACGCGGCTGCGATAATCGAGAGATGCCTAGCCACCTGAATTACCGCATCGGCCTGGTGCAGATGTCCTGCGGGCCATCGCCGGACGAAAATCTGGAGAAGGGCGCCGAGCTGGTGCGCGATGCCGCCCGCCGCGGTGCCAATGTAGTCTGCCTGCCCGAGCTTTTCCGCGCACAGTACTTCTGCCAGCGCGAAGACACGGGGCTGTTCGACCTGGCCGAGCCCATCCCTGGCCCCTCGACCGAGCGCCTGGGACGAGTCGCTCGCGAAGAAAAGATCGTCATTGTCGCCTCATTGTTCGAGCGGCGCGCCGCAGGCCTTTACCACAACACCGCGGTGACGCTGCAGACCGACGGCTCCATCGGCGGTCTGTACCGCAAAATGCACATCCCCGACGATCCGCTCTACTACGAGAAGTACTACTTCACACCCGGCGACCTCGGCTATCGCGCGCCTGACACCGCCTTCGGCAAGGTCGGCACGCTGGTCTGCTGGGACCAGTGGTATCCCGAGGGCGCGCGCATCACCGCGCTCCAGGGCGCAAACGTGCTCTTCTACCCGACGGCGATCGGCTGGCACCCCTACGAAAAAGCGGAGCACGGTGCCGCCCAGTATGACGCCTGGCAGACCATCCAGCGCGCGCACGCCATCGCGAATGGCGTCTATGTCGGTGCCGTCAATCGCGTCGGCGTGGAGCATGGCGATGTGAACGGCGACCGCGTGGATGGCGAGGGCCTTGAGTTCTGGGGCGGGTCGTTCATCGCCGACCCCTTCGGCCGCATCCTGGCAAAGGCCGCGCACGACAAGGAAGAGATCCTCGTCGCCGAGATCGACCTGCGAGCCATGGAGGACCAGCGCCGTAACTGGCCCTTCCTCCGCGACCGTCGCATCGATTCCTACCAGCCCATCACGCAGCGCTTTCTCGACGCGCCGCTCGGCGAGAAGTAGTCGTGACGATTACAGCTTCAGGAACCCCGCGCGAACAAGGGTTCCGCATGCCTGCTGAGTGGGCGCCGCACGCGGCTACCTGGCTCGCCTGGCCGCATAACTCGGGCGACTGGCCGGGCAAGTTCCAGGCGATCCCGTGGGTGTATGCAGAGATCGTGTGCCATCTGGCCCGCGTGGAAGACGTGCATCTGCTGGTCAACGATGCAGCAGCCGAGAAGCGCGCCTGCAGCGCCCTGGCGCGGGCCGGCGCCGATCTCGCCCGGGTGCACTTTCATCCCTGGCCGACTAACCGCGTGTGGGTGCGCGACTCGGGCCCTATCTTCATCCGCAATCAAGACACAGTCGCGGTAACAAACTGGAAGTTCAACGCCTGGGCCAAGTACGACAACTGGCAGCTGGACGATGCCCTTCCGCTGCTTGCCGCTGAGGCGCTCGAGCTGCCGTCGTGGACGCCGGTCATAACGCTGGCTGACAGCCGTGAGCACCGCGTTGTGCTAGAAGGAGGCTCAATCGACGTGAATGGCGCGGGCGTGCTCCTCACCACGGAAGAGTGCCTGCTGAGTGACGTCCAGGCGCGCAATCCCGGCCTCTCGCGCGAGCAGCTGGAGCAGGTCTTCCACGACTACCTCGGGATCGACCAGGTACTATGGCTCAACCGCGGTACTGCCGGCGATGATACCCACGGGCACGTCGACGACATCACCCGCTTCGTCGGAGAAAATACAATTGTCACCGTGGTTGAGCCGAATACCGCGGACGAGAACCACGAGCCACTTGCAGAAAACCTCGACCGCCTGCGCTCCGCGCGCAACCTCGATGGAAAGACGTTCAACATCGCCACCTTACCCATGCCGCGCCCAGTCGTCTTTGAAGGCCAACGTCTCCCGGCCAGCTACGCCAACTTCTACGTCGCCAACGGTCTGGTCCTCGTCCCTACCTTTAACGATCCTGCCGACCGGCTTGCGCTCCAGACCATTTCTGACCTGTTCCCGGACAGAGAAGTCTGCGGCATCCACTCGGGCGACCTGATCTGGGGCCTGGGTGCACTGCACTGCATGACCCAGCAGCAGCCTGCTATTGGATGACAGGCGATCCGAGGGACCTGCGCTGGGTTCGTGCCGCGCTTCACTGCGCGAGTGAAGCGGCTGCGGCCGGCGAAGTTCCGGTCGGCGCCATCGTCCTGTACCAGGGCACGATCGTCGGCCAGGGCCAGAATCGCGTCCTGCGCGACCACGATCCCACGGCGCACGCCGAAATCGTTGCCATGCGCGAGGCTGGGCGCGCGCTTGCCAACTACCGCCTCACCGAATGCGAGCTCTACTCGACGCTCGAACCCTGCGCCATGTGCGCGGGGGCCATGATCCATGCCCGGATCAGCCGCCTGGTTTACGGCGCAGCCGATCCCAAGGCAGGCGCTGCGGGCTCGGTGCTCTCGGTGTTGAACCATCCGCAGCTCAACCACCGCATGGAGAGCACCGGGGGCGTTCTGGCCGAGGAGTGTGGCGCCATGCTGCGGGCATTCTTTCTTGCGCGCCGAAGCTGAATGGCTGCCGGCGACCGGTCTGACAGCTGCCTTCCTCGGGATATATGATTCTGTCCCATGCAGCTCCTAGTCTACTCTGCCCCCTGGTGCCGCGATTGCCGCGAGGCCAAGCGCTTCCTGGACAAGCACCAGATTCCTTACACCGACATTGACATTGAGCGGACCCCCGGCGCTGCCGACGAGGTCATGCGCCACGTCGGCAAACGCGCCATTCCGCAGTTTGTGATCGACGGGGAGTGGGTGCAGCCGTATCGCCCGGGCCGGGGATTTCTGCACCACGAGATGAGCGCGCGCTTCGGCGTACCCGAGTAGGGCGGGCCCTAAACTTCGGGCGCAAGGCCGGTGCCGACATCGGCCAGCACGGCGCGGGCATCCTCGGCATCTTCTGCTGCTACCTGGAGACGCAGCGGCGCAAGCCCGGGCTCCAGGATGCGCGCATTTTCGCCTGCCAGGAACACTTCGATCCCGGCCGACTGCAGCCGCAGGCGAGCCATATCTGCTTCGAGCGGCTCCGAGTAGCTGGCCACCGTGACTACTTGTTCTTGCTCTTCTGCCATCATGCTCCCTCAAACAGCAATAGGATGCAGGTCGCCGCCTGGCAGAGGGTCGGCGTCTACAATCAAGCCTGAGAGTAGCAGGAGGCGCACAGAGTTGATTCGACGCTACACGCGCCCGGAGATGGGCCGCATCTGGGGCGAGGAGAACAAGTACCGCTCCTGGCTGGCGGTGGAGACGGCGGCGTCCGAGACTCTGGCCGAGGCCGGAGTGGTTCCGACTGAAGCCGCGCGCGCCATTCGCGAGCGCGGCGATTTTGATCTTGCCCGGATCGATGCCATCGAAGCCGAGGTCAAGCATGATGTGATTGCCTTTACCACGGCGGTCGCGGAAAAGATCGGCCCTGAATCCCGCTGGCTGCACTACGGGCTGACCTCGAACGATGTCGTCGACACGGCGCAGGCGCTACAGATCAAGGCAGCCTCCGCCATCCTGCGCGAGGACATTCTCGGCCTCATGGCCGTGCTCAAGGCCCGGGCGATCGAGTTCAAGCACACGCCGATCATCGGGCGCACGCATGGTGTGCATGCTGAGCCGACTACGTTCGGGCTCAAGCTGCTGGTCTGGTTCGCGGAGATGGAGCGCAACCTCGTCCGCTTTGACGCGGCAGCCGAGCAGATGCGTGTCGGCAAGCTGTCAGGCGCGGTGGGCACCTTCGGGCACCTCAAGCCGGAACATGAGGAGGCGATCTGCGCCAGGCTGGGTCTCGCGCCGGCGCTGGTCGCGACGCAGGTCATCCAGCGCGACCGCCACGCGCACTACATCTCGACGCTCGCGATTATCACCGCGACCCTCGACAAGATCGCGACCGAGATCCGGCACCTGCAGCGCAGTGAAGTGCGCGAGGCGGAAGAGTTTTTTTCGGCGAAGCAAAAGGGCTCGTCTGCGATGCCGCACAAGCGCAATCCCATTACCTGTGAGCAGATCTCGGGTCTCGCGCGGGTGGTGCGGGCCAATGCCCAGGCGGCTTACGAAGACGTACCGCTATGGCACGAGCGGGATATCTCGCATTCCTCGGTCGAACGTATTATCTTTCCCGATTCGACCATCCTTGCCGACTACCTGCTGGCCAGAACCACCGCTCTGATCGACAAGCTGGTGGTGCACCCGGCGCGCATGCTGCGCAACCTTGAAAGCACCGGAGGTCTGATCTTCTCGGGGCAGCTGCTGCTCGACCTGGCTGAGTCCGGCATGTCGCGCGAGGACGCCTACCGCCTGGTGCAGGGTCACGCGATGCGCGCCTGGAATGAAGACCTCGTCTTCCGCGACCTGGTCGCAGCCGACCCGGAGATCACAGGCCGGTTGAGCCCGGAGAAGCTGGCGCAGGCCTTCGATCTGGGGCGGCAGCTCGGCAACGTGGATGCCATCTTTGCTCGCGTGCTGGGGAAGTCTTGAACCTTACCGTCGCCATGACCGGCGCCAGTGGCGCGATCTTCGGGCAGCAATTAATGCTTGCGCTTGAAGCAGACGCACGGGTGACGCACATCAACTTCGTGGCGTCTGAAAGCTCGCTGCGGGTGATAGCCGAAGAGATGCAGTTAAGCGGACGCACGGAGCTGCTGCCGAAGCTGCTCGGCCACGTGCCCCGAAAGACGCAGCAGCTAACAGAGTCGGATGTGGGAGCGAACATCGCGAGCGGCAGCTATCCTTCCAGCGGCATGATCGTGCTGCCCTGCAGCATGGGAACGCTGGCCGGCATCGCCAGCGGCCTCGCGCAAACGCTCATCGGCCGGGCGGCCGACGTATGCCTCAAGGAGCGCCGCCCGCTGGTGCTCTGTGTGCGCGAGACACCGTTCAACCGCATCCATCTGCGCAACATGACCTACGCAGCTGAGGCCGGCGCGACCATCTTTCCGGTCATCCCGGCCTTCTACAATCGGCCGCTCGACTCAACCGAGATGGCGCGACAGTTCGCCTACAGGGTGCTTGCGCACATAGGTCTGGCGCAGCCTGATATGTACACCTGGAAGGCTGACGACTAAGTGGCTCGAGGAATACTGGGCCTCATCCTGACCGTCTTCCTAAGTGGCTGCGGAGACTTCGCAGGTAATTTCTTTCATCCGGAGCGTGCCATCGCGCCGCCGGCGAAGCTCGATCAGAATCCGCTGCGTGGAGACATCATCCCGGTTCACGATCCGAGCATGATCCGCCAGGGGGACACCTACTACTACATCACCGGAGACTTCCCCTTCCTGCCGCCCGGCAACTATCTTCCACTCAGCTGTTCTCGGGATCGCGTGAACTGGCGGCCTTGCGGCCACGTCTTCGATCGGCTGCCGGAATGGGTGCGCGCTACCGTTCCCAAGGCTATCGGCCTATGGGCGCCGGATATCTCGTACTTCAACGGCAGCTATCACGTCTACTATGCCGCTTCCACCTTAAACTCGCAGCAGTCGGTCATCGGCCTGGCGACTAACACGACGCTGAACCCGGATGATCCTGCGTATAAGTGGGTCGACCATGGAATCATCCTGCAATCAAGAAATGGCGATAACTTCAACGCCATCGACCCGAACATATTTCATGATGTTGACGGCAAATACTGGCTCACTTATGGCAGTTACTGGAGCGGCATCAAGCAGCAGCAGATTGATCCGCGCCGCGGCACACTCGTTTCAGGTTCACAGACGTACTCGCTCGCGGCGCGGCTGCGCGTGCCTGACCACTCAATTGAGGGTGCTTCGCTCATCCGCCACGGGAACTACTACTATCTTTTTGCTTCGATCGACCGCTGCTGTGAGATCCCGATCGAGCGGGACAACTACAAGCAGGTGGTCGGGCGCGCTCGCAGCCCGCACGGACCTTTCATCGACCAGGCGGGGGTGAGCATGCGGCGCGGCGGCGGCAATGTGCTGCTGGAGACCGGCGGCGACTGGCTCGCGCCTGGAGGCGGCAGCGTCTATGTCGAAGAGCGCACCGGCGAAACGCTGCTCGCCTTTCACGCGCTCAAGCGGAGTGAGAACGGGCAGCTCTACCTGTGGATCAAGACCATCGAGTGGCGCGGCGGCTGGCCGGTGGTTCGCTGACTACTGCGGAGGCTGGTCGCGCGGCAGCGCCGGCGCATCCTGTCCGCGATGGAGCTGCTGCAGCTCTTCCAGCATCTGCTGCGGGGTCTTGACCTGGGCAGGCTTATCAGGCGCACCCGGGGGCGAGGGAGGCGTGGCCGCGACCGGTGTCGGCTCTGGCGGGGGCGCCGCGGGCGTCTCGTCCTCATCATCATCGGTGTTCGATCTTGGCGCCGCGGTACTGGCGGATGCGACACTTACGGCCGCGCGCGCGCTCAGCACCAGCTGCCGTGGCGCTCCGCTGGCCGTCCGGCCAACCATCAACACGTTATAACCTGAGTCGTCGAGCAGAGCGGTTAGAACCTCCTGCGGACTGGCCGGACCGTAGACGCCGAAGATGCGCTGATCCTTCGAGATACCGTCAATCTGGGTCCCGGTCGCGGTGGAGATGTCGCGCAGGGTCTGACTCAGGCTGGCATTGGCGGCGGACACCGAGAGGCGTCCGCCATCCACCTTGATAGTCGCCGGCACCGCCGGCTGTTCCAGCAGGGAGTGTCCGGCTGCTGGAGTTGTCTCCGGCGGTGGCGCTACCGGCAGAGGGAACGCTGAGGGCGTCTGTGCAGGCCTCACCGCTACCGGCCGCGCCGGAGCAATCCCCTGGGCCAACGCCGTAACGCCGGCCGCTGCCCACAAAATCGCACCCGCGCTCGTCCAAAGGAAGTGGCGAACAAACCGTTGTACTCTCATCGACGCCTCGCGTCCGTAAAGCTGATCTCTCTGTACTAGACTAGCAGTGCCCGGCTGGTGCTCATCTATGTCCATGGCTCACAGATACGCCCAGGTAACCGCTCGATGGCTCCTCAGCCCGATGCTGTTTGCGTCAGCAGTGTTGGTTGCTCCAGCCGCCGGCGCGCTCAGCTGCTCCACGGAGTCGGCGCTGGCGCCAGCCGAGCGAAGCGCCCTGGTGGAAGAAGCAAGGACGATCGGCTCTGCTGCTGCCGCGGGCCAGGCAACCGCGGTCAAATCAGAGGCCATAGCCTCCCTCGCCGGGCAGTTTGACGCAGTAGCCGCGAGCATCAGCGAGCTCGCCCCGGCAACCAAGGGCGCCTCTGTCACTGTGGAGAGCGTGTACGCTCTGCATGCCGCCGACCTCAAGCCCGCGTCCACTGAGGCGCAGTTCTTTTGTAGCGTAGCCGGCTCGGACCTGCTGGTCACGGTGACCATTCCGGATCTGCCGGCGGGCGAGTACGCAGCCGCCATCGTCCATGCTACGGGGGTCGCGCATCCCCAGCAGTTTGCGCTGGTGCTTCAGAGAGTGCAGGAGAAATGGAAGCTCGCCGGATTTTCCGCCAAGCCGCTGCTCGAGGCCGGCCACGATGGACTCTGGTACTGGACCGAGGCGCGCGCGCACGCCAGGAAGCAGGAGCGCTGGAGCGCTTACTTCTACTACCAGGTAGCCGAATACCTGTTGAATCCCGCCGATTTCTTCAGCAGTCCTAATCTTTCCAAGCTCGAGAAGGAAGAAACCGCGGTGCGCCCTGACAATCTGCCCGGAGACGAGCCGATGACCGTCGCTGCCGGGGACGCTGTCTACACGATCACCGGGCTGCGTACAGACGGATCGCTCGGCGGCCTGGACCTTGTCGTCCAGGAAAAGGTGGCAAGCGTTGCCGATCCGGTCGCAACGCGGGCCGGTATCCTCGCGCTGATGCAGGCGCTGCTGGCGCAGCACGCAGAGTTGCGTGGAAGCTTTCATGGACTGTGGGTCTATGCCACCGCGCCCGGTAGCCAGCCATTCGCGATTGAACTGCCGATGACCCAGATTCCTGCCGGTTAACCGCCACGCTGTTACAGTTAGCGGTGGACGAAGCGTCATCGAGGAGCAGGCGATGAATGGTGGCGAAAAACCGCTCTCCCACGCCATAGACGAGCGCCGGGCCACGCCCAGCTTCAATGGTGCGCCGATGGACAGCGAAGACCTGCTCCGCATACTCCACGCCGGGCTCAAGGCTCCGAGCGGATATAACCTGCAGCCTTGGCGCTTCATCATCGTTCGCACCCCGGAGCAGCGACGCAAACTGCGCGGCGCCTGCTTTAACCAGGCCAAGGTAGAAGAGGCCTCGGTAGTCATCGTCGCCTGCGGCGATGCCGATGGATGGCGCAATGGCGACCTCGACGAGATGCTGCGGCTGGGGCGCGAGGGCGGCATGCCCGAAAGCTATGCGCACCAGTCCAAGATCAACATTCCTAATTACCTCTCCGACCATCCCAACCTGACCGCCTGGTTGAACCGGCATGTGATGCTCGCCTTTGCCACGATGATGTGGATGGCCGAGAGTCTCGGCTACGACACGGCGCCGATGGAGGGATTTGAGGAGGAAAGGGTCCGCGAGGTGCTGCGGCTGCCTCTGAGCTACGAGGTGGTCGCCCTGCTTGCGATCGGGCGCGGCAAAGGCGTAGACAAGTTCAACCCCGGGCGATTCAGCCTGACGAGGCTGGTCTTCGGTGAAGAGTATCCGCGGCCTTTCCGCCCCTGACCGAGTATGAAGCGCGAGTATCCGGAAGCCCCGATCGCCGCTGTTGGCGCGGTGATTATAGATGGTGATCGAGTGCTGCTGGTGCGGCGCGGAAAAGCGCCGCTGGCCGGCGAATGGTCGTTGCCGGGCGGCGTGGTCGAACTGGGCGAGACCCTTGAAGAAGCGCTGCAGCGGGAGGTACAAGAAGAGACCGGGCTGGTGGTCGAGCCCTTGAGCACCGCTGCCGCACTTGACCGCATCCATCGGGACGCGAGCGGCGCAGTCCAGTACCACTACATTCTGGTCGATTACCTATGCCGAGTCTCCGGCGGTACGCTCTGCTGCGGCGGCGATGCTGCTGATGCGCAGTGGGTCACGCTGGATCACCTGCGTGAAGGCGCGGTCGCGGGGCTGGCTGCGGCCACAGCGAGCTTCATCGTCGAGTCCTGTGCGAGGGTCGAGGCGCGCAGGCTGCTTTGATAGACTCAAGCCGGCAGCCGGCACTAGAAAGCGATCATGAAAATAGCGATCTTCTGCCCCACCGTCTCCGGTCAGGGCGGCATGGAAGCTGCTATCCGCAACCTGATGAGCGGCTTTGAGAAACTTGGTGACGAGGTCCGGCTGTTTCTTCTTGGTGGCTCCTACCGCACAGAGTGGCTTGAAGGCATGGCCTACACGCAGATCGGCTCCACCGACGATTCGCGGTGGAGACGCTTGCTGCACTACGCCACTGGCCCGACTCGCGCGCTGATAAAGTGGCGACCGGAGGCCATCATCTGCGCGGATCTGACCACCCTGAAGATGGCGCGCTGGGCTCGTCTGATGACAGGGAACTTCAAGATGCTGATAGCGTCGTGGATCCACTTTCCGATCGCCGAGATCCGTATGCGCGAACAGCTGTCGAAAGCAGACCTGCACCTGGCCGTGGCGACAAGTACGGCTGCTGAAATTGAGCAGGAGCTGCCCGCGCACCAGAATCGGATCTTCACCATCTACAACGCAGCGGCTGTGCAGGGAGCGAGGATCATCGCTCGCCCGGACCCGCCGGTGCTGCTCTACATAGGCCGGCTTAACTTCAACGACCATAAGCGCACCAACGACGTGCTCGAGGCAGTGGCCCGGTTGCGCGGCTCGTGGCGGCTCAAGGTCATAGGCTCAGCGACCAAGGGCTATGAGACGCATGAAACCCACCTGCGGGATCTGGCCCATACACTGGGAGTCGCCGATCGCGTTGAGTGGATGGGCTGGAAGGATGATCCGTGGGATGCTGTGGTAGACGCCACGGTCTTTGTCTTCCCGTCGGCGAGGGAGGCCTTCGGAATGGTCCTGGTCGAAGCCTGCAGCCATGGCGTTGCATGCGTCAGCAGCGCGTGCGCGGGACCAAAGGAGATTATTGAGGAAGGCCGGAACGGCTGGCTCTATCCGATTGGCGATGCAGCAGCACTCGCCGCGAGACTCCAGACCATCCTGGACGATCCGGGTGTACTTCCATCGCAGCAGCAGATCCAGGAAACCGTACAGCGATTCTCCGCCGGGGCGGTGGCGGGACGCGCTAGAGACGGGATTCTGGCTATCCGGCGGGGCTACAAATAAGCGGTTGCAGCTTCTTTCGGAGCATGGTTGGCTTGCAGACTCTGCTGTGCAATCGAACGCGCATGAAGGCGCAAGAGTGAGAAAGCAACCCGGCAAACACTGTACGCAGCTAGAACACCGAAGGCCAAAGCTGCCAGAGCAGCACACACCAGCATCAGCAGGTTGATTCCGTCTTGCATTTACTTCATCTCCGTGACCAAGGTCTTGCCGATCCCTGCCGCGCTGGGACCATGCACGCATCATCCCTGTCTACGATGCAATTCTCGCAGAGCTTGAGCCGGTTGACCCGCGTTTCTGTTGGCGAATAAGATACCAAAAGTACCCTTTTCTCATTTTGAACCACGTGGAGAGCGCTCATCGGTCTTCGGCAGTGAGTTCGCGCGTCCCTATGGCAATCACCCACATCACGGTGCGTGGCGCGCGTCAGCATAATCTGCGCGATATCACGGTCTCGATCCCGCGAAACACGCTCACCGTCATCACCGGACTCTCCGGATCCGGGAAAAGCTCGCTCGCTTTCGACACCATCTATGCCGAGGGCCAGCGCCGCTATGTCGAGACCTTGTCGGCGTATGCGCGGCAATTCCTGGATCAACTGGAGCGGCCCGACGTGGACTCGATAGAAGGGTTGTCGCCGGCGATCTCAATCGAACAGAAGACCACCAATCGCAGCCCGCGCTCGACGGTTGGCACCATTACTGAGATTTACGACTACCTGCGTCTGCTATACGCCTCGGTGGGTGTCCCGCACTGCCCCAAGTGTGGACTGGCGATCTCGCGCCAGACGCTCGAGCAGATCGTGGACCGGGTGCTTGCCCTGGCTCCCGGCGAGCGGGTAACTATCTATGCACCCGTGGTGCGCGGGCGCAAGGGCGAGTTTCGCGAGCTGCTTGATGAGCTGGACCAGCAAGGATTTCGCGCCCGCATCGACGGTGAAATCCGTGACCTCGCCGAAGCCGTCGTGCTGGAGCGGCGCAAGAACCACACCATCGAGGCGATCATTGATCGGCTGGTGCTGAAGTCGGGTCCAAAGGCGGAAGCCGACCGCAAGCGGCTGGAAGCTGCCGTGGCGAAGTCGCTGCAAATGGCGAACGGGCTGGTGCTGGTGCACGTCAATGGCAGCATGGGGACTGCCGGCGAGCAGCTCTACTCTTCGTCCATGTCTTGCCCGGACTGTGGACTCGACGTGCCGAAACTTGAGCCCCGCAGCTTCTCCTTCAACTCGACTTACGGCGCCTGTTCGAAATGTAACGGTCTCGGGAGCATTTACGACTTCGACCCGGCCAAGGTGATCACCGACTGGTCGAAGCCACTGCTGGACGGCGGCCTGGGGCCCGGCTCCGCCTCGCAGTACCTGCTGAAACTGCTCGAGCTCGCCGCCACCCGCTACAAGATCGACCTGAGAAAGCCCTTTGAGCAGCTCACAGAGAAGCAGCGCGACCTGCTGCTCTATGGCCCGGCGGCGGACGAGGCGCCTCGGACCGGCTTCCACGGCATCCTTGCCTACCTGCGCGATGCGCTCGCGGAGTCGCGGTCGGATACTTACCGCGAGTGGATGCTCAACTACATGTCGGCCTCGGAGTGTCCCGAGTGCCACGGACGTCGTCTACGACCGGAGTCGCTGGCGGTCAAGGTCGGCGGGCACTCCATCGCCGACTTTACCGCGATGCCGCTCGCGCGCTCGCTTGAGGCCGCCCGTGCGCTTGCTTTTTCCGAGCGCGATGCCCTCATCGCCGAACGCCTGCGCCGCGAGGTGGTCGAGCGGCTCGAGTTCCTCAACACGGTCGGACTCAGCTACCTCTCGCTCGATCGCAATGCGTCGACGCTCTCGGGCGGCGAAGGGCAGCGCATCCGCCTGGCGACACAGATCGGCTCACGCCTGCGCGGCGTACTCTATGTCCTGGATGAACCTTCGATCGGCCTTCACCAGCGCGACAACCAGCGCCTCATTACCGCGCTTGAGTCGCTGCGCGACCTCGGCAACACGGTGCTGGTGGTCGAGCACGATGAAGAGACCATTCGCCACGCCGATTACGTGCTCGACCTCGGACCGGGCGCAGGCAAACTCGGCGGCCACGTCGTTGCCCAGGGCACGCCGGCTCAGATCATGGCTGCTCCTGAGTCTCTCACCGGCCGCTATCTGTCGGGCGAGACGACCATCCTGCATCGCGACCATCCGCGCCCGCTTACCGGCAAGTGGATTACGGTCGAGGGTGCGACCAGCCACAACCTACGCACGGTGTGTGCGCGATTCCCACTCGGAGTCATGACGGTGATCACCGGTGTCTCAGGCTCGGGCAAATCGACGCTGGTCAATGACATCCTCTACCGCGCGCTGGCAAAGGAGCTTTACGGCTCCCGCGAAGAGCCCGGCGCACACACCGGCATCGCGGGCTTCGACCAGATCGATAAGGCCATCCGCATCGACCAGTCGCCCATCGGCCGAACTCCGCGCTCGAACCCGGCCACCTACACCGGCGTCTTCGCGCAGATCCGCGATCTTTATGCCATGCTGCCGGAGTCGCGCGAACGCGGCTACAAGCCCGGCCGCTTCTCCTTCAACGTCTCCGGCGGACGCTGCGAGGCCTGCCAGGGCGATGGGCAGAAGCGTATCGAGATGAACTTCCTGCCGGACGTTTACGTCCTGTGCGATGTATGTAACGGCCGCCGTTACAATCAGGAGACCCTGGCGGTCAAGTTCAACGGGTACTCGATTGCCGATGTGCTCGAACTCTCCATCGAAGACGCGCTGCCGGTGCTCCAGGATATCCCGCAGGTTCGCATCAAGCTCGAAACACTGGTCAGCGTCGGTCTTGGATACATCCATCTCGGCCAGGCCGCGACCACGCTCTCCGGCGGTGAGGCTCAGCGCATGAAGCTCGCTCGGGAGCTGTCAAAACGCCAGACCGGGCGGACACTCTACCTGCTCGACGAACCCACCACGGGACTGCATTTTGACGACGTGCGGAAACTGCTTGAAGTCCTGCACAAGCTGGCCGATCTTGGCAATACGGTGATCATTATCGAGCACAATCTGGACGTGATCCGCAATGCCGACTGGATCATTGATCTTGGTCCCGAAGGGGGCGAAGGCGGAGGGACCATCGTTGCCGAAGGTACGCCTGCCGAGATCGCGCGCATCCCCGGCTCGCACACAGGCGAGTTTGTGCGACGCTATCACGCGATCACGGAAGATGTGCAGATCGTGATCAGCAACGGCGCACACAAGTCAGCGAAAAGCCCCGGCAAGCGCAAGAGCAAGCAGGTCATCCAGTGAGCGAGTTTGCGGAGCAGGGTGATGGCGGAGATGCTTCACTAGCCTATCGTTCCGAGGCCGGGGGCGAGCTCTCCCCCAAGCCGCTCACTCCCACCTCGCAGCTCCCCCATCTGGGCCATGCGCTGCTCTTTTTTGTCGTGGTTGCCCCACTGCTCGCAGCCGGCCAATATGCAGGCTTGCTGATCGCCCAGCAGCTGCATCTTTTTGGCCACCGGCCCATCCAGGCCTATCTTGAGCTCGCCGCAATTGACGCTCGGCTGAGCCTGCCGGCGCAGACATTAGCCTACCTGCTCGCCGGCGGCGTTGCGACGCTGCTCTTTTCTGCCCTCTGGCGAAGACCCTTCAGCGAAGGCGTCCACTGGCGCGCCTCCATCGCCCGGCATCGCGCCGTGTGGCTGATGCTCCTCGGACTGGCCACCGGCTTTGGCGTCAGCGCGCTCGGCGCATTGCTGCCCATGCCCAAAGATCCGCCCATCCTGGTCGACATGATGCACTCGCCCGTCGGCGCATGGATGATGCTCATCTTTGCGACCACACTTGCGCCCGCCTTTGAGGAGCTGGCCTTCCGCGGCTTCCTGTTTCCCGCGTTCCTCAACAGCTTTGGCTGGCTCGAGCGCAAGGGAGACATCTCTCCCGCCATCTTCAAGTGGGTAGGCTATCCCGTCTCTATGCTGCTCACCAGCCTGCCCTTTGCCCTGCTGCACGGGGAGCAGGTATCGCACGCCTGGGGGCCGCTGGTGCTGATCGGCATCGTGAGCATCGTGCTGTGTACGGTGCGCCTGCTGCTGGACTCAGTCGCATCGAGCACCATCGTGCATGCCGCTTATAACTTCACGCTCTTCGCGGGAATTCTGATCCAGACCAGTGGCTTTACTCACCTGGAAAAGCTGAAACAATAGCGCTTGATGACTCCAAGCCACCGCACTTCCCTGCTGCACCTGCTGGCTCGTATCTCCTTCAAGCTCGGTGAGTTCAAACTCTCCTCCGGCGCTACCAGCGACTACTACATTGACTGCCGCACTACTACGCTGCACGCCGAGGGCGGCCGCCTCACCGGCCTGGCGCTACTTGACCTGCTGCATGAGCACAAACTGCACCCGGCAGCAGTCGGCGGCCTCACCATGGGCGCGGACCCGGTCGTCTCGAACGTAGCCACCGCCAGCGCCTGGTACGCGCGCGACCATCATGGCGCAGCCCTCATCCACGGCTTCCTGGTCCGCAAGGCAGAGAAGGCACACGGAACCGGCCGCCGCATTGAGGGCTTCTTCGAGCAGGGCGCGCCGGTCGTCATTGTCGATGACGTCTGCACGACCGGGGCCTCCACCATCCACGCCATTGAAGCCGCGCGCGCCGCTGAAATGAACGTCATTGGTGCCCTCTGCCTGGTCGAGCGGCAGGAGGCCAACGGCCGCCCCGCCGTCGAGCAAGCTGCCGCGGGCGCCCCATTCCTCAGCCTCTTCACCGCCGAAGACGTCCGCGCCGCGCACATCGCACAGATCGCGCTATAAGAGCAAAGGCAAAACGCCTGCGGCACACAAGAGGCTCGTCCCCCGGTTAGTGCTTTGGGGGACGAGCCTCTTGCCCGAAGGGCGATCCATCCCCACCGAAGGTGGCGCCTCCCGCGTAGGGGGTCTGGTTGTTGACTTACAGCCCGGTCGTTCCCGGAGTGGTAGGCGCCGGGCTGCCCTGGTTGGTCAGCAGCTGGATCTCGACGCGCCGGTTCTTTGCCCGGCCCGCGGCGCTGGTGTTGGGGGCAACGCTCTGGTCCTTGCCCAGGCCGATCAGGTAGAAGCGATGTGCGGGCACGTTGTACTTGGACGCCAGGTACTGGACCACCGCCTGCGCACGACGCTCGCTTAGCTCATAGTTGTAGGCAGCCGCGCCTACGGAGTCCGTCCCGCCGGTCAGCTGCAGGATGTAGCTCTTTTGGCTGCCCAGCTGCGCGGCAAACTGGTCGAGGTCAGCCTTGTCCTGCCGGGTCAGCACGTCCTTATTGAAGCCGAACTGCACGGAAACGTCAGCGACCTTGTGGTAGCTGTCCAGGTTGGCAACCACGCTAGAGAGAGAGTCAGCACGGTTTACGGCTTCCTGTGCAGCCTGCTGTGCCTGCCCTGCCGCGGTGTTCGCGGCGTTGGCCGAGGTCTGCGCCTGGGTGGCGCTAGACTGTGCGCCGGAGATGCCGGCTGAGGTTCGCTTGTCGAGATCCTGCAGTGAGCGATTGTTGGCCGCAGTCTGATCGTCTAGCTCATTGGTCTTGTCCACTACCGGTGCAACCTGGCTCCGGACGTACTTCTTGGTAGAGCAGCCGGTGGAAGCAAGCGCGCAGAGGAGAGATATGGCGGCGACCCTGACCAGGGCCGCGGAACGGGACGGTTGTTGAAACAGATCCATAGGGAATCCTGCTTTCATGCCACGGCGTGCCTGCTTTCCGCACGCTGGTCGACGAAAATGTTGCAGGTAGAGGGCCAACTCTGCCCGCGACCTAACTACTTCACTCTACGTCCATTTGACGCCGGCTGGACCTGAAGGGAGGGGTGCATTTTCAACCCAGGTCGTGTACTGGTTACGTCCTCCGGCGAGCGAACGGTAAAATAGAGCCAGCCTCATGGACCTGGAAGAGAAGATACGGACGCTGCCGACCGAGCCATACGTTTACCTCTACAAAGACGCTGACGAGCGCGTCATTTACGTCGGCAAAGCAAAAAACCTGCGATCGCGCGTGCGCTCCTACCTGATGGAGGCGTCGCAGGCGAATGCCAAAACCGGCTCGCTGATGCGCGAGGCGGTCGACGTCGAGTACATCCTGGTCGACAACGAGCACGAGGCGCTGGCACTTGAGAACAACCTCATCAAGCAGAAGAAGCCGCGCTTCAACATCCTTCTGCGCGATGACAAGACTTATCCCTACGTCAAGCTCACGCTGGGCGATCGGCACCCTAAAGTCTTCGTCACCCGGCGCCTGCGCAAGGACGGCGGCGCGTACTATGGCCCCTACTTCCCCGGCAACCTCGCCTATCGCATTGCCGAGCTGATCCACCGGTCGTTTCTGCTGCCCAGCTGCAAGGTTGATCTCTCGCGCTACCATCCGCGCCCCTGCCTGCAGTACTACATCAAGCGCTGTTTAGGTCCGTGCGTCGAGGGGCTGACCACGCCCGAGCTCTACCGCGAGGCGGTGCGAGACGCGCAGATGTTTCTCGAAGGCCGGGGCGCCGATCTCGCCAGGCAGATCGAGGGCCGCATGCACGACGCAGCGGCCGCCGAACTCTACGAACTCGCCGGCAAGTACCGCGACCTGCTCATCACCGTCGACCAGCTGCGTGAGAAGCAGCGCATCGCCACCGCCGAAGATGATGACGTAGACGTCTTTGGCTACCACTACGAGAACGGCATGCTGGCGGTGAACCTCTTCCACGTGCGCGGCGGCAAGATCGTTGATCGGCGCGAGTTCTTCTGGGAAGATGTGCCGCAGTTCGAGCTGGCGCAGGATTTCACAGAGGAAAGCGCCGCTCCGGTGCCGGCGCGCGAGTTCGAGGCGGCCACCTTTTTCTCCGCCTTGCTGAAGCAGCTTTATCTTGACCAGCCATATGTACCCCGCAGCATCTTTGTGCCCGTGGATTTTGCGGATCGCCTGGCGCTGTCAGGCCTGTTGAGCAAGCGCGGCAAGCCGGTCGAGGTTGCCGTTCCGCAACGCGGCGACAAGCGCTCCATGCTGGACCTGGCCTGCACCAATGCCAAGCAGAGTTATGATCAGCGGTTTCGTGTGCTCAAGCCTTCCGAACGCGCCATTGCCGAGGCCCTGCAGGACACGCTGCTCTTGCCCGAGCTTCCGCGCCGCATCGACTGCTTCGACATCTCGCACATCCAGGGCGCGGAGACGGTCGCCTCCATGGTGGTGTGGGAAGACGGAGCGATGAACAAGAACCAGTACCGCAAATTCCAGATCAAGACGGTCACCGGCGTCGATGACTTCGCCTCGATGCGCGAGGTGGTGACGCGGCGCTACAAGCGCATTGCAGAAGAACAGGGACAAATGCCCAGCTTGATCCTCATCGACGGCGGGCTGGGTCAGCTGCATGCTGCGGCCTCGGCGCTTGAAGAGCTGGGCCTGACCACGCAGCCGCTGGCCTCGATCGCCAAGCGCGAAGAGGTGATCTACCTGCACGGCCAGGAGGACGAGCCCATCGTGCTCGAACGCCGCTCGCCGGTGCTGCACCTCATCCAGCGTATCCGCGACGAGTCGCATCGCTTCGCCATCACCTACCACCGCAAGCGCCGCGAGATGCGCGACCGCGACTCCGAGCTGCTGCAGATTGAAGGCGTGGGCGCGCGGACGAGGCTGCGGTTAGTGGAGCACTTCGGCAGCGTGCGCAGCGTGCAGAACGCGGATGTGGAGGCGCTGACGGCAGTGGTGCCGCGGAAGACGGCGGAGCGGATTTACGGGCACTTTCGTGCTGCGCCAGTCGCGGCCAATAAACTCATTCCCGCAATTGACGCAGCACATTAGCGATTGACTACAGAGAAACTAACTTCCTAGCAGCCGGGCTCTAAAATCAGCACTCTGCCGCTTGCATAGCGAGAACAGAATCAGGTCGGGCCACTTATGAACTTCTTCAAGTTGCGAAGTTGAACACTACCGGGGACGGAATGTGATGTCGCATTCTGCTATCACATGCCGTACCACTGCTATCATTGATGGCAGTCCATCGAGAGAGTGATAGCATGCCTGCAGTGACAATTCGCAAGATCTCCGAAGAGACGCACCGCGCCTTGAAGGTAAGAGCAGCACATCACGGTCAGAGCACCGAAGCGGAAATGCGCGACATTCTGGAAGCGGCGGTTCGTCCGGCAAACCGCGTCCGCCTTGGCACTGCATTATCTGAACTGAGCCGAAGCGCCGGGCTGACCAACCGAGACTTCGAGGCGCTTGAGCAAGCCCGGGACAGGACGCCTGCTGCCCCCTTGCGCTTCAAATGATCGTTCTCGACACGAATGTCGTTTCCGAGGCGATGAAACCGGAACCAAACCCCGCTGTTCGCAACTGGCTCGACGAACAGTCCCCGGAAACTCTCCATCTCTCCAGCGTAACCATCGCGGAACTGCTGTTCGGCGTACACGCCCTTCCCGCCGGTCGTCGCAGACACAAGCTGGCAATGGCGCTGGACGGGATCCTCGAACTATTCGACGGTCGAGTGCTGCCTTTCGACCTTGACGCCGCTCGTCACTATGCCGATCTGGCGGTCAAAGCTCGCAAAGCCGGCAAGAGCTTTCCTACGCCGGACGGATACATCGCAGCAACGGCGGTCGCACACGGATTGTACGTGGCGACCCGTGACACCAGCGCTTTCGACCCCCCCGGCGTTGCCGTGATTGATCCGTGGAAAGCGGGTCGCTGACCAACCCTTTGTATCTGGCGCAAATACGCATTCTGCGAGACACTGAACCACCAAACTCCAGATGAGCGCGCCCACTCTCCTCACTGAACGCCCAACCCACGAGCTCCCGCGCGTCCTCAACGCCTCGCACGCCACCGCGATCGTGGTCGGCACCATCATCGGCAGCGGCATCTTCCTCGTCCCGCAGGAGATGATGCGTGCGGTCGGCAGCTCCGGGCTGGTGTACCTGGCGTGGATCGTCGGCGGGCTGCTCTCGCTCTTCGGCGCGATGACTTATGCCGAGCTTGGCGCCATGATGCCCTATGCCGGGGGCGAGTATGTCTATCTGCGCAGCGCATACGGCGACCTGAGCGCCTTTCTTTACATGTGGACGTGGTTCGCGGTGGCGAAACCGGCCTCGATTGCGAGCGTCACCACCGGCCTGGCGCGCACGCTCGCTATCTTCCCTGCCCTGCGCTGGCTCGAGGGCGTGGCCGTACCCGGGCCCGTCGCCATCACCTGGTCGCAAATATTCGCCATCGCCGCGACATGGCTCATCACCGGGCTGAACTATCTCGGAATGAAAAAGGCGGCCGACTTTCAGCTCTTGTTCACCTGGCTCAAGGGCCTGCTGATCGTCGTCATCGGGGTCGCGTGCTTTTCGGCGCTGAGCGGTGCGTGGAAGCATCTCCAGACCACCTTCACCGGCGCCCACGGCCACTTCGGCGGCTTCATGATCGCGCTGATCGCTGCACTATGGGCTTACGACGGCTGGAACGATCTCACCATGGTCGCGGGGGAAGTCCGTGACCCGCAGCGCAACCTGCCCCTCGCTCTGATCGCAGGCCTGTTCATCGTGGGAGCGCTGTACATGGTGACCAACGTCGCCATCCAGTACGTGCTGCCGGCGTCCGCAATTGCGGCGTCTCCACGCCCGGCGGTCGCGGCCATGGCGCTGGTGACGGGACCATGGGGCGCGGCATTGGTCTCGGCGGCCATGGCCTTCAGCATTTTTGTCACACTCAACGGCACAATCATGTCCGGAGCGCGCATACCCTATGCCGCCGCGCGGGACCGGCTCTTTTTCCAGCGCATGGCCGATGTGCATCCGCGCTTCGAGAGCCCGTCTACCTCACTCGTGGTGCAGGCCCTGCTCACCACTTTCCTGCTGCTCGCTGTGGGCCGCTTTCAGCAGCTCTTTGAGCTGGCCATTTTCGCGGAGTGGCTCTTCTACATGATCACCGCGACCACCGTGTTCGTGTATCGACACCGCGAGCCGCACCGCCAGCGCCCCTACAAGGTCTGGGGCTACCCCGTACTTCCCGCACTGTTCATCCTGGCTTCGTCGGTCCTGCTGGTCTACTCCTATGCGGAGAACTGGAAGAACTCGCTGCTGGGCACGGCGGTGATCCTGCTCGGGGTGCCCTTGTCCATGGTGTTTCGGAAGCGACGACCAGCGGTGTCACCGGAGCAGCAGTGAAGCAACCGCGCTTTTACACTTGACCGTCGCAGACTCTCGCTGGGCTTTTTAGATGAACCGTTCGCTCCGCTCCACAAACCAGGGCAAACCGCTCCTTCGTCGCAAAGCAAATACAAAGTCAAAAGCAGATCCTTCGCTTCGCTCAGAGGACAGCCCTTCAGGAGTCAACGCAGGGGTCGACGAAACCATACGGGGTACCCTGAAGCCATGCCCGCGAAAACCCCACGGCTGGGGCAGAACTTTCTCACCAGTCCGTCCGCCCGCCAGGCGATCGTCGATGCGC
>CAXUND010000053.1:0-23108 GCA_964252445.1 uncultured Acidobacteriaceae bacterium
ACTGGACCGACCCGCACACCTCGGACGAGACCATCGAGCGCCCGGCGCCCGGCGCTACCCGCGTGCCTGCGCGATTCTCAATCGGGGGCGTCGACGTGGCGCCGGCGACCGTGCTTGCTCCCATGGCCGGCGTAACCGACACGGTCTTTCGCCGGTTCATCCGCAACGCGAGCCTGTTTACCGCAGACGGCGTGGCGGGTTCGGTCGACGAGGAGGTCTCAAACGCGCAGTCCGGATGCGGGCTGATCATGACCGAGTTTACGTCCGCCGACGGGCTCTCGCGCATGCGCGAGTCCAAGCGCAAGCGCTACCTGACGTTCTATGACGACGAGCATCCGATCTCGGCGCAGCTCTTCGGGTCGAATCCGGAGACGCTAGCCGAGGCCGCGCGCATTGTCGAGGACACCGGTTTTGACATCGTCGACCTGAATCTCGGCTGCCCGGCCAAGCGCGTGGTCGCCTGCAATGGCGGCAGCGGCCTTCTCCGCGACCTGCCGCTGATCGCGAAGATCTTCGAGACCGTACGCGCATCGGTGACCATTCCCTTCACGGTTAAATTTCGCCTGGGCTGGAACGATCGCAACATCGTCTGCGTCGAGCTGGCGCGGCTGGCCGAGGAGTGCGGCCTGGCGGCGGTGGCGCTCCATGCCCGGACGCGTGAGGACGGCTACTCAGGGCATGCGCGCTGGGAGTACATCGCTGCGGTGAAGGATGCGGTGTCGATCCCGGTGATCGGCAACGGCGACGTGCGGACGCCCGAGGACGCGCGCTCGCTGGTCGAGCTGTCCGGCTGCGATGCGGTGATGATCGGCCGAGCAGCGCCGGCGAACCCGTGGATCTTCCGGCAGATCGCGCAGTACACGGCCTTTGGACGCTACGATCAGCCGACCGAGCTCGACCGCTACCGGATGATTCGCGGATACTTTGAGCGGCTGCTCGAGAGTGAGGCGGACGCAGACGACCCGCGAAACTGCCAGGGCAAGATGAAGCAGTTCGCCAGCTGGTTCACGCATGGAATCCCTGGCGGCGGGGCGCTGCGCAAGTCGATCTACGAGGCGAAGACCAGTTCAGCAATCCTGGATGCTGTCGAGCGCTTCTTTGAGTCTCAGGTGGCTCGAGCAGCCTACCTTTCGCCGGAAGCGGCCGTTGAGGAAGCTATGTCATCCTGAGCGCAGCGAAGGATCTGCTTTCGCTCTGTCTTGCGACGGAAGAGCGTTTGCCCCGGTGTGTGGAGCAGAGCGAACGGTTGATCCAGGAAAAAGCCGGGTCTGTCGCGAGCAGCGTCAGGTGCGGAGAGCAGATCCTACGCTCAGGATGACACCCGGTAATGAGGGATGCCGCCGCTGACAGTGTGCTCCGGGTGGTCCGCATGGCGCGACGGCAGCCCGGTTCCGCCCTGTTTGCGGAAGACCACCTTCCGGCGTTCCCTCCAGCGCTCGTCGAGCGCGATCAGGCGCCATTCCACCTCGGGCGAGATGTGCTTGAGCAGTGTTTCACAGGCCGAGTGTAGCCGCAGCGACGGCACCACGAAGTAGAGCAGCGGCGCTGCGGGCGAGAGCTTGACTCCGGGGAAATAGCCTGAGCGGTTGAACTCGTCTTCCCGGTGAAGGTCGCGCACGCGCATCCAGTAGTCGAGTCCCTGAAAAGGCATGTGGAGATCCTCGCCGGCCTTTAACTCTAGAACCGCCAGGCGGCCGGCGCGGGTTGCCGCCAGCAGGTCGAGCATGCCGCGGTCGGCGCTGGCCATCGCGGGCACCTGCGAGTAGATCATGCCGCCGGCGAGGTTCGAGTCAATCAGCTCGAGCTCGCGGCGAAGGACCGATTCGAGCCAGCGTTCCGGCTGCAGGCGGTAGAGCGGGTCGCGCGCCAGGCCGCTCACGCGCCGGCTCGCAAACAGGCGGCCCGTGAGCTGCTGAAAGAGGTCTTCAGTCTCCGCGTTCAGCGGTGTTTCATGTGCACCCGCACCGAAGGTGATCGCGTCTTCGCGGGTAAACGAGCCTGCGGCGAGCTGGTGGCGGATGCGCGCGAACTCGAGTCCATGGACGCGGAAGCTGACCTCGGTCGGGCTGCGCGCCTCGACGTCGGTCCGTACGCGCGCACCGGCCGGCAGCAGCCCTAGCACCCGCTCGATCGCCTCGCGAGAGCGCTCCAGCGCGGCCTCGGCTTTGAAGGCGGCCAGCAGCTGGGTTCGGCGGTTCCCATTCACGCCGGTCTCCGAAGGCAGCAGTTCTTCTCCGCGTTCTTCAAGCTCCCATAGCTCCCACTTTGCCGATCGTGGATCGAGCCAGGCCATGCGCTCGCGCACCGTGCCTGCAGCGCCCGCGGGGACGATCACCTTGACGCCCTGGAGGATCCTTCGCCCGCACTCCCGCCGGCGACAGTGGTCCAGCCACAAGACCGCGACCGAGAGCACCGCGTCGATCGTCGATTGCGTCTCCTCGGCATTGACTCCCACCACGCCCCAGACCGCCTGCGCACGCTCGAGCGTCCCACGCACGTACGCGGGGCCGAAGCTGTGCTCAAGATCCGCCGAGGCGTGGAGATCGCCGCGACGATAGTCCGCGAAGCAGCGCGTCAGTATGCGCTCGAGCACACGCACATACTTCTGGCGGGTGGCGTCCCGGGTGGACGGAGTGCGCTGATCACGGTCGGCCACAAAGCGCAGCACCTGCGGGCGCGTCTGCCCGAAACGCTTGACTTCAACCCGCAGCGACTCCTTGCGGGCTTCAAGACCGACCACGGTGCGGACGAGATTTCGCTCCTCGGACCACAGCTGCAGCACGCAGCGACCATTGCCGGAGTCGAGAGTGAAACGCGACAGGCTCATGTCGAAGAGGATGGCACCGTCTTCCACCACGACCGCGCGCGGATGGTCGGCAAGGAACTCCTCAAGCGCAGACGCAAGCTGCTCCGGGCTGAGTTCGAGCGTGGGACGCGCCATGGCGTCATCTTCTGTGCTCACGCTGGGATCGGCAAGATCACCAAGGATTTCCCGAAGCAGAACCGGGCGAGCCTACAATCTGCGTATGGCGCACACCGCGGCCGTCTCGCTCGACGAGTACATGGCGACCAGCTACCGACCCGACTGTGAGTGGATCGACGGCGATGTCCGGGAGCGCAACTTGGGGAAGTATGAGCACGCTCGACTGCAGGCTTTGTTGACGCAGTGGTTCGCCAATCACGAAGCGGAGTGGCAGGTTGAGGTGGTCACCGAGCAGCGCGTCCAGGTCGCGCCGCAACGCGTACGCATTCCTGATGTGGCCGTACTCAAGCCGGGTCCGCATCCGCCCGTTCTCATCGAGCCGTTCTGGCTCGCCATCGAGATTCTTTCGCCCGAAGATTCCGACGCTGAGACGCAGCAGCGGGCCAGCGATTTTCTATCGATGGGTGTGCGGTCGGTGTGGATCATCGACCCGAAGACACGCATCGGCCGGATGGCGAGCTATCGGGATTCCTCCGACTACGAAGCGTGGTCTGTCAATCGGATGCTGATGGTCGAGGGAACCCCGATTTACGTCGATCTTGATGCGCTGTTCCTGAAGCTTGGTCTGGCAGCGGGTTAACTGAGCACGTCATCGCTCACCAGGCCGCTACCAGCCCATCCGCTCCCGCAACCGGGTGATGTGCGCCGTGTGATGACGCCCGTGCCAGGCATAGAGCGCGGTCATCGCCGTGATCTGAGACTCAGGCAGGCTTCGGCGAGCGTGGCAGGAAGATCACGGATCGCAACGAGAGAAGGCTCGCGCGAGTCGGCAGTGACAGCCGATGGAGCCGGAGGAGGACCGACCGGGTAGCGAAGGTGGTGGAGCGATGGAGGCGGGTGCATGCCCGAAAGACTAGCACCCCCCTCGCCGGTTGAAACTACTGATGATGTGGGTGGTGGTGGTGATGATGATGATGGCGCGGCGCTGCAAAGGCCGAAGCCGAGACCAGGAGCACGAGGGAGAGGACGACGAGCTTTTTCATACCTCGATCGTAGCAAGAGTCCTGCCCTCTTTCGAATAATTTTGCACAGGCACGGTTACGATGGGCTCTGCGGCGCGGTCTTGTGCAAGGCGAGAGCGGCGCTGATCCGGGCCGCTGCTTCCGCGGCGCTCGAGAGGCTGGTATCGATGGTGAGCGTGGCCTGCGGCAGCGATCCTGAGTCGAAAGTCCCCTCCGCGCGGAGCTGTTCAAACAACTCGATAGAAGTAAGTTTGCCGTGGCGGCTGCGGGATGGATCAGCAAGCCTGCGAGGCAGTTCAGTTAGAGGGCAGACCAGTTCGACAAAGTCTACCTGGCCGCCGCATGCCTGAACCTTGCCGACCAGGGCCGGCACAAAGTCCGGCCGAACCGTTTTCTCCGGCGCAAAGGTGAAGATCAGCCCAGGCAGCTGAGCCCGCGCGGCGTGGTCGATCACCTTTAGCCAGATCTCTTCCCGCAGCTCGACGAACGATGGGCTGCCAAACTCGAAGACAGCGAGGAGCAGGTCGACCGCAAGGTGGTTGTGGAAGAGCCGGTAGCCTGTCGCCGCCGCGAGCTCGCGCGCAATGGTCAGTTTGCCGGACGCGGGCAGGCCGAAGATGAAGATCAACCGCATAGGTTCCTTTCCCGCACATTACCATCGAGCGCAATCGGCCACCTACCTTTCACGGCTATGCGGAATGAGCCTAGAATCGAAGCATCAGCATACTCATGACCAATACCTCTGCCGTGCACAAGCACTATTTCTTTGAGAAGTTCGGTGTCAGCGAGACGCTCATGGAGCGCTGCCTGGGTGAGGCGCTTTCCGCGGGCGGCGATTACGCCGATCTTTACTTTGAGTCGGTGGCCTCTACTTCGCTGGGCGTAGATGAGTCGATGGTGAAATCCGCCAGCCAGGGCGTGAGCGCCGGCTGCGGGGTGCGGGTGTTGAGCGGCGAGCGCACCGGCTACGCCTACACTGACGATCTTTCGCCCGAGCGGCTGCTGCGCGCGGCGCGAACCGCGGCACTGATCGCGAGTGGACCGGCGCGGCAGCCGGTAGTGGGCTTTACCGAACCCGAGAGGCCGGTGCTGTACCCAGCGGCGGGAGCGGAGCTCGACCCAAGCCTGAGCGAAAAGCTGGCGCTCGCGATGCGCGCCGACAAACACGCGCGCGCAGCCGACGCGCGGGTCACGCAGGTGCGCGCGGGTTACATCGACGAGGTGCGGCGCATCCTGATCGCGGCCTCGGACGGTACCTTTGCCAGCGACACGCAGCCCCTGGCGCGGCTGAACGTGTCTGTACTCGTAAAAGACGGCGAGAAGACCGCGCGCGGAACCTCGGGCGGCGGGGGGCGGGTCGAGATTGACTTCTTCTCGGCGGAGAAGACACCTGAGTACTTTGCGGGAGAGGCCGTCCGCCAGGCCCTCCTGCAGCTCAACGCCGTAGCCGCACCGGCGGGCGAGATGGAGGTGGTGCTGGGGCCGGGCTGGCCGGGTGTGCTGCTCCACGAGGCCGTCGGCCATGGGCTTGAAGCGGACTTCAATCGCAAGAAAACATCGGCCTTCGCCGGGCTCATCGGCCAATCTGTTGCCAGCTCGAAGGTGACCGTCGTCGATAACGGGACCATGCCCTCCCGGCGCGGCTCTCTGCATGTTGACGACGAGGGCTCAGCCACGCAGGAGACCACGCTGATCGAGAACGGCGTGCTCAAGGGCTACCTGACGGACAAGCTCTCCGCGCGGCTGATGAACATGAAGCACACCGGCAATGGGCGACGGGAGAGCTACCAGCAGATCCCCATGCCGCGCATGACCAACACCTACATGCTGGCCGGCGAAGACCAGCCTGAGGACATCATCCGCTCGGTCAAGCGCGGGCTTTACGCGGTCAACTTCGGCGGCGGGTCGGTCGATATCACCAGCGGCAAGTTCGTGTTTTCGGCGTCCGAAGCCTATCTGATCGAAGACGGCCGCATCACCGCGCCGGTGCGGGACGCGACACTGATCGGCAACGGACCGGAGGCGCTCAAGTACGTCTCGATGGTCGGCCACGATCTCGCGCTTGATGAAGGCGTAGGCACATGCGGCAAGCAGGGACAGAGCGTGCCGGTTGGCGTCGGCATGCCCACGGTAAAGCTCGACCGCATGCTGGTCGGCGGGACGGGCAACTAGCGATGGCGACGACGCTGGTTGCACCCACAGGGCTTGCGCAACAGGCAGCTGACATTGTCGACCAGGCGCTGCGCGCCGGCGCCTCTGACGCTGAAGTGGTCATTCGCGAGGGCGATGAATTCGAGGCTTCGGTCCGCATGGGCGAGCTCGAGACGCTGAAAGACTCAGGCTCGCGCGCCATCGGCTTGCGCGTCTTTCTTGGCAAGCAGGCGGCCAATACTTCCTCGAGCGATTTCTCTCCGTCAGGGATCCGGCACCTCATTGACGGCGCTCTGGCGCTGGCGCGGGTCAGCTCCCCCGACCCGCTGCAGGGGCTGCCCGAAAGCTTCGGACAGCTTTCGGACGATCTTGAGCTGTACTACGACGATGTTTACTCGCTTCCGGTGCCGGAACGGATCGAGGTCGCGCGCCGGGTCGAGGCCGCCTCGCTCGCCGCCGATCCCCGCATTACCAACTCCGGCGGCGGCAGCTTTGACGCCGCCACCGGCCACAAGGTGATGGCTAACTCGCGCGGCTTTGTCGGCGAGTACCGCACCTCCTACTGCGGCTTCTCCGCGAGCCCCGTCGCCGTAGGCAAATCGGGCGAGATGCAGCGTGACTACTGGTACTCGAGCGCGCGCTCCTATGCCGGCCTCGAGTCGCCGGACGAGATCGGCGCCATCGCTGCCGCGCGCACCCTGCGCCGGCTGGATGCGCGCAGCGTGCCGACGCAGCGGGTTCCGATTGTCTTCCCCCCGGAGATTGCGCGTTCGCTGCTGGGCTCGATGGCCGAGGCTGCTTCGGGAGACGCGATCTATCGCGGCGCTTCCTTCTTTACCGGCAAGCTGGGCGAGCAGGTCGCCGCTTCTAGCATCACCGTCATTGATGATGGGACCATCCCGGGCCGCTTCGGCTCTGTTCCTTTCGACGGCGACGGTCAACCGACCCGGCGCACCGTGCTGATCGAGAACGGCGTGCTCCGAAGCTACCTGCTCAATACCTACGTCGGACGCCAGCTGGGGATGCCCAGCACGGCCAACGCCTCGCGCGGACTCGCCGGCAATCCCGGCATCACCACGCACAATCTTTTTCTCGCGAGCGACGGCGTGTCGGCGGAGACGATCCTGGCGGACATCAAGAGCGGCTTCTACGTGGTCGAGCTGATCGGCCGGGGCATCAACATGGTCACCGGCGACTACTCACGCGGCGCCGCCGGCCTGTGGATCGAGAATGGCGAGCTGACCTATGCGGTCCAGGAGATCACCATCGCCGGCAACCTCAAGGAGATGTTCAGGAACATCACGGCGATCGGGGACGACATGGAATTCCGCGGCTCGACCACTGCACCGACGCTGCGTATCGATGGGATGACCATCGCCGGGAGCGCCACATAGGCAGCCATGCTCTTTCCGCATGAGCTGCCGTTTGACCCTGCCGCACCGGAAGCCGCCTTTGCACAACTACCCCCGGTGGCTGCGGTGTATGCGCTCTACGGCAGCGATCCGAAGGCAGAGCCATATCTGAACCGCACGCCCGACCTGCGCCGCCGGCTGCGTAAGCTGCTCACCCCCGCTCCGCAGCAGTCGAAGCGCCTGGCGCTCACCAGCCTGGTCCGCCGCATCGCCTGGCGCGAAACCGGCTCGGACTTTGGGGCCACGCTGGCCCTCTACCAGGCTTCGATCGATGCGTTCGGCCTGCGCGCGTATAAGCGGCTGCACCTGCGACCGCCGGCCATGCTGCGCATGTCCATGAACAATCGCTATCCCCGCCTGTATGCAACCAACACGGTTGCAGTCTCGACGGCCGCCGATCTCTTCGGACCGTTTCCGTCGAAAGCAGCCGCCGAGCGCTACGCCGAGCAGGTGCTGGACCTCTTCCTGCTGCGGCACTGCTACCAGGAGCTCGATCCGGACCCGGCCTTCCCCGGGTGCATTTATTCCGAGATGAAGAAGTGTCTCGCCCCCTGCTATGCCGGGTGCACCGACGAGCGCTATGCGGCCGAGGCGGCGCAGGTGCACGCGTTTCTCAGCACCTCCGGCAGCAGCATGCTGGCCGAACTTGCGACCGAGCGCGAGCAGGCATCCTCCGCGCTCGACTTCGAGCGAGCGGCAGGGGTGCACGCTCGCTATGTCAAGGTCGAGGGCGTGGCGGCGCTGGCCTCCGAGGCTGTGCGGCCGCTGGCTACGCAGCATGCAATCATCGTCCAACCGTCGGCCGAGCCTGAGCAGGTTGCGCTGTTCCGACTGGAGCGCGGCACCCTTGCCGGGCCGGTGTCATTCTCCGTGGTGGGCATGCGCCATCCCAACGAGCAGTCTGGGTCGAGCTCGCTCTTCGCCCACCCGGCGGCTTTACTGCCTGTGCCTCTGGATCCGGCGGAGCCGCCAGAGTCACTCGAAGACCGGCTTGAACGCGCGCTCAGCCAACTTGAAACTCCATCCTCTGGAACCCCGAGGCGGCAAGCCGCCGACCATCTGAGCCTTTTCGCGCGCTGGTATTACCGTCCGCACGCCAAGCGCGAAGGCGAAATCGTGTTTTTGCCTGCTATGCCGGAAGCAGGCGCTATCCCGCCGGTCAAGCTGGTGCTGCGGGCTGTGTCCCGTGTATGGCGAGCGTCCCAACTGAGGAAGATGCCTGCGCAAAGCACGCCCGTGGACGAGCCTGCGACGGCAATGCGCAGTCTCGAGTAGCCCTGCTCCTTGTGCATGCTAGCGACCCGTGGTTCTCTGGCTTGATCCGGCTTCTCCGGCCAGCCACTTCTCCAGGTTCGGCTCCTGCGCGGCTCTTAGTTCGATACAGTCGCTGATCTGATTCTTCGCTCGCGCCAAGGCGCGCTCCGCGGCGGGAACCTTGTGCTCGGTGAAGAAGTGCTCGACTTCGGCGCTCTTCTCAGCCGAGCAAAAGCTGCCTGCAGCGCCCACCAGCCGTCCGCCCATCATCGTCGTGATTTGCGCCTGCACCTTCGGCCAGTTCTGCTGCATGTAGTTCCAGGCTACGTCGCGGGTGTCGGGATTACCGAGCAGGCCGACGAACACAAAGATCGAGTCCTGGTTCCTGACTTTTCCGGAAGCTGCGTAATCAAGCGCCCGAATGATCAGCGCAGGCTCACGGAACGCCGTCAGCAAGTGCAGGGAGGTCTCCTGCAGCTGCGGATCGCCAGGCGTCTCGAACTTCTTCTGCAGCTGATCGAAGAGCGCAGCGTCCCCGTTCTGCGCAGCTATCTCCTCAGCAATGGTGCCGAGCGTCGGGTCGACCGCTCCCGGGTTGTTCAAGTAAATCTGCGTAATCTGCTTCGCTTCGGCGATGACTTTCGGTGATTTCCCGTAGTTGCCCACGAGTGAAAAGAGCGCATCGCGGAGAGCCTTCTTCGCGGGCGTGTCGCTTGCCGCCGGCATACCCTGCGCATCAAGCACTGGCTCGTAGGTCGCACGCACCCAGGCAGCGAGCTTGTCCCTGTCCGCGGCATTCTCAGCAATGCTGTTGAAGGCCGAGGCGATGGGACGCGTCGAGGCATCAAGCACGTTGGAGCTCGCGTCCTGCTTCACGGCAGCGGCAAGATCGAGCGAAGCGCCGATCGGCTGCTTGCCGGCGCGCACCTGCGCCCACTCATCTCCGATCAAGCTGATCCGCTCCTCGGGCGTGAGCCCGGTCTCGACGTTCGACAGCAGCTTCGCGTAGACCTCCGGCGGATAGCTGCTGCGGTAGTAGCCCTTGCCGCCGGCGTTGGCGTAGAAGAAGTCCCCGCTGCCGGAGGGAACCTGCCCGCTGGCCGCGGTCAGCAGGTTGCAAGAGGCGGCCCCTGACCCCGAACGGACACATACTGGCACTGTCCAGGCCTGGGCCTCAGGCGCCTTCATGCTCGGGCTTAGAAAGAAGCGCTGCTGCGCGACCGGCGCGTCTGATCCTGAGGGCGCGCCAAAGGTCAACAGCGGCTCGCCCGGCTGAGCGATGAAGCTCGACATCAGCTTGTCGACCGGCTTGTGGCTGTTTGCGGTTTGAGCAGTCCAGAAGTCTTCAGCCGTAGCGTTTGCGAACAAGTGCGCCTGCAGGTAGTTGTGCACGCCCTGGCGGAAGACCTCCTCTCCCAGGTAGTTCTCGACCATGCCCAGCACCGCGCCACCCTTGTAGTAGGTGATGCCGTCGAACATCTCGTTGATCTGGTCGGGCGTATTCGCCTCGGCGCGGATCGTCCGGGTGATGCGTGCGGCATCGAGATCAAGCGTCCCGTTCATCCGCGCGGCCACCTGTTCCGGGATGTTCCACTCCGGGTGCCAGGCCGCCACCGGTTTGTCTTCCATCCAGGTAGCGAAACCCTCGTTGAGCCACAGATTGTTCCACCACTCCATGGTGACCATGTCGCCGAACCACTGGTGCGCCATCTCATGCGCGACCACTTCGGCGACCGTTTGCTTCTGGCGGTCGGAGGCCGTCCTGGCATCGATCAGGAAGTCAGTCTCGCGATAGGTGATCGCGCCGAAGTTCTCCATCGCGCCGGCTTCAAAGTCGGGAATGGCGATCATGTCGAGCTTGGGCATCGGGTACTTGATGCCGAAGTAAGTGTCGTAGTAGTGCAGAACGAACTTGGCGGCCTCAACCGCGTAGGGCGTCATCGCGAGCTTGTCCGGCGTGGCGCAGGCGCGAATCGGCACGCCGTCGCTCTCACCCGAGGTGCAGACGAAATCGCCCACCAGGAAAGCCACGAGGTAGGTGGACATTTTCGGCGTAGTGGCGAAGGTGAGTGTGTGCTTGCCGCTCCTGGCGGGCTTGTCGGAGATGATGTTGGTGTTTGAGATCGCGGTGTCCGCCTGGTCGATAGTGAGGCTCACATCGAAGGTCGCCTTGTAGGCGGGCTCGTCGAAAGAAGGAAAGGCGCGGCGCGCGTCTGTGGGTTCGAACTGGGTGACGGCGTAGCTGCGCTTCTCGGACTTTGAGAGATAGAAGCCGCGCAGCTGCCCGTTGAGGATGCCGGTGTAGGAGATCTCAAGCCTGACCTGACCCGCGGCGAGCGGCTTTGGGAAGGTGAAGGTCACCTGCTCCTTGTCCTTGTCTTCAGAGACCGTAGCCGTCTGCCCCGCAGCAGTGACGCTCTTGAAGCTGATCTCCGCGGCATTCAAGGTGATGGTCTTTGCGGCAGCGGCGAGCTTGGCGTCGATGATCTCGGAGCCGGTAAAGGTCGCGCCGGCAAGATCAGGTTCGAGCGCCAGGGTGTAGTGCTCAGGCGTAACCGTGGTGGGGAGCCGCTGAGCAAGAGCAACGGGCGCGAAGGCTAGAATGAGCGCGAACAAGGCTGCACGACGGGAAAGGATCATTAGGTCTGTGCTTCTCCAGATCTGTGGGTTCGGGCAACCGGTGTCAGGGTGCAGTACGCACATGCGGCCCGGGGTGTTCCCTTCCGGGAGCGCGCATCCTAGTCGAGGATATCAGGACTCGCGATAGTCGAGCATCACGATGCCCACCAGCAGCAGGCAGACAGGCCAGGTCCACGCCGCGGCTTTCGCTATCCGGCCGGCAGGCGCCCTTATCTCGAGCCAGCGGGACCAGCCGGCCAGCACCCCAAGCAGGGCGATCGTCAAGTGGCTGATGGTGGCGAGAACTTCCTCCCGCGGATCGCCCATTTCGTGGCTGTGGATGAGCAGGATGGCCCCGCCCGAGGCGCACACCAGCGGGAAGACCCATGCGGCTCCGGGCCAGCGCAGGCGCTGGCTGCGGACTGCCCACTCAAAGGCTGCGAAGGAGGCAATCAGCGCCGCCTCGACGCGGTGCTCCAGCGCATCGGGTTCGGCGAAGCTTTCCCAGAAGCCGCGCGGCCCGAGCGGCCATGCTTCCGGATCGGCGCGGAGCAGGATGAAGGCGGCGAGCGCCAGGAAGAGCAGCGGCCACACTCGCGCCAGGATGTCGAGACGCGGCACCCGGCCAGCCAGCGCCAGCAAGGCAGCCGCTAAGACAACCAGGCCCGCCCACTGGTGGTTGTACTCGGACCAGGCGCGATCCCGCGCGTCGCTCACGCTGCCGGAGTAGATGTGCGCCGCGGCAGCCTGGCGCATGGTGGTCTTCGGCGTGGTGAGATCGACGGCGCGCGGCGTGGTCAGCCGCGGTGTCATCCAGTGGAGTCGTTCGACAATCACCTGGCTGCCCGCCCGATCGGCCTGCGGGATGTCGACAGAGGGTGTCTGTGAGGTGACGGAGGCCGCTGCCAGCAGGATGGTGAAACCCAGGCCGATCTCTGCCTCGCTCACGCGCCGCAGACCAGTGAGCAGCGGCGGCATGGCAGCGGATGTGTTCCGAAGCAGGAAGAAGTTTCCCGCGCCGAGCACCAGCATGGCTCCAGTCAGCGTCGCTTTGGCTACCACGAGCAGGCCATAGCCGGTGCCGTACGCGCCGGTCCAGGAACCGACGTACACCCAGGCCATCCCGGCTCCGGCGACCAGCAGCAACGCTGCACTGCCCAGCGCGAGCGCTGAATAGCGCCGGGCAATTTCAAAGTGCAGCTGCGGCGAAGCGGACCGGCGCAGCGTAAGCAGGAGAAAGGGCAGCCCGCCCAGCCATCCGGCCGTGCCCAGGTGGTGGCCTGCGGTGAGCGCGGCGAGCAGGAGACGATCGTCCATGCGCGAGGCGGCATGGCTCATCGCGACTGAGCCGCCAAGCACCAGCAGCGCCGGGAGCAGGCACGCCCAGAGCAATGCCGGGCGGTGCAGGCGCAGCAGCAGAAAGAGGGTGAGCGAGGAGACGATCACGACTTCGCCGGCGCGGAAGGAGGCGATTGAGAAGACCTCGGTGAGCAGGAAGCCCGAGCTGCCCACCAGTACCGTGGCACTTATGGATGTCGACAGCAGCTGTGTGAAACACAGGCCCAGGGCAGCCCAGCTCGCCCATCGGCGGCATTGCTGAAGGTCGACTGCATCGCCATGCGTCGGTAACAGCACGCACACGGTGAAAACAAGGCCGCCGAAGGTCAGCGCTTCGAAGGAAAACACCGCCGCTCGCAACAGAACGGCGAGCAGGTCAAGGTCTCTGAGCAGCCATATCAGCACGCTGAGGCCTTACTTGACTTGGAAAGCGATCTGTCCGCGAGTGATGTGGCCGTCACTGGAGAGCGCCTGCCATCGCAGCGTGTAGCTGCCCGCGACCAGTCCTGCAGCGCTGGTGCGAATCTCATCCGGCGCTACCTGGGTTCCCAGCGGCAGCCGGGTGTCGTTCCCGTCCGGGCCCACCAGCGAGAGCATGGAGTGAGCTCCATCCACGCGCGAGTTGAATTTCAGGTCGACGGTGAGGTCGCCGGCGGCGACCGTGTCTCCGACCTTTGGCGTCGAGGCAACCAGCACCGCGTGTGCCCAGGCCGAACGAGGCACCGCGGCAAGGACAGCGAGGAGAGCGAGGCTGGTTGCGAGGTTTCGCAGGCGCATAGTCAGTGAGATGCGCCTAGCTCCGGGTCGATGCCGCGCGCACGGACTGTCCGCTGATCTCGGCGGCACGGGCCTCAGCGTAGGCTGCCGCCCCCATCAGCGCCGCGCGCGGCTCCAGGATGATGTGCACCGGCACTGCGGCCAGCAGATCGGCGAAGCGTCCCTTGTCGGTGAAGGCCTTCATGAACAAGCCGTCGCACATGCGCTGCTGGATCTTGGGCGCGATGCCGCCGCCGATGAAGATGCCGCCGGTAGCGAGCACCTTGAGTGCCAGATTGCCGGCTTCTGCCCCGTAGGCCGAGAGGAAGATGTCGAGTGTCCGCGTGCAGAGCGGGTCCTGTCCGTCACCAAGCTCGCCGATGACAGCGTTGGGGTCCTCGGTGGCCATCCGCTCCTTGAGTGTCGGTGACTCGGGCATGCCCTGGTCTTCCACCAGGAAGCTGTAGACGTTCTTGATCCCGAGTCCGGAGACCACGCGCTCAAAGGAGACGCGGCCGTTGAGCTTCTTCTGCAGGTAGCGCAGCAGAGAGATTTCGGTTTCGTTGCGCGGCGCGAAGTCACAGTGGCCGCCTTCGGAGGCTACGGGCACGTGACGCTTGCCGTCCCACATGAGGATCGCCTCACCCAGGCCGGTGCCTGCGGACACCAGGCCCTGGTTGCCGAGGGTGCCCGGGGTGCCATTCGCGAGCACGTACAGCTGATCGTTGCCGAGCTCGGGGATGCCGTAGCCGTTGGCCTCAAGGTCGTTGATGAGGAAGATGTGCTCAATGCCCAGGTTGCGCGCAAGTTCCCGCGCGTCCAGGAGCCAGGGCAGGTTGGTCAGCTTGAGCCGGCCGCTGCGCACCGGGCCGGGGACGCCGAAGCAGGCGGAGGTCACCTGCGGATAGCCGTTCTTTCCCAGGAACTCGCGAATGATGGATTCCAGCCCGACGTAATCCTTCGCCGGAAAGCGCTCGTCAACCACATGCGTGAGATGGCCACCGACAAAGTTGTAGAGCGACAGGTGGACCTTGGTGCCGCCGACATCGCCTGCGAGGATCATCGGAGGAGGTCCACCTTACCGGTGCCGTTTGCATCCGGCTTTGGCAATTTAGCGGCGGCCGCCTGGTCGAGCAGCATGGTCAGGGCCCCGTTTTTCGGCTGGATCAGCTGCGAGGGCCACTGCGCCGGATCGTAGTCGCCGAAGAGCACCTGCTCGAGTGGAGCGGCCTTGTCGGCGCCGGCGATGAGGAAGAAGACGTCATTGGCCTCGTTGAGCACCGGCGCCGAGAAGGTGATGCGCCAGGTGTCTTTCTGCGGGACGTGATTGGCAAAGACCAGGCGGCCGAGCTCGGTGATGCCCTCCGTATGGGGGAAGAGCGACGCGGTGTGGCCGTCGTCGCCCATGCCCAGCTGGACGACGTCGAAGCGCGGCGCCTCGGCGCCTTCGAGGCGAAACTGCGCGCGGACGACTGACTCATAGCGCGATGCTGCTTCCTCGGGGTCGAGCTCGCCCTCCATGCGGAAGAAGTGCTCGCCCGGCATCGGCACCTTGTCGAGCAGCGCCTCCTTGGTCATCTTGTAGTTTGAGTCGGCGTGATCGGGTGGAACGGTGCGCTCGTCCACCTGGAAGAGCTCGAGCTTGTCCCAGGGCATCTGCTTGAGGAACGGCTCGGCGGGATCGGCCAGCAGGGCAAAGGTCGCCTTCGGCGTTGACCCGCCGGAGATGGCCATGCGCGCGCGGCCGCGCTTCGCGACCGAGTCCTCGGCCCGCTTGACAAAGTGTTCCGCCGCGGCGCGGGCAAGCGCCGCCGGCGAATCGTAGACGTGGTAGGTGACTTCGAGACGAGGCATCGGTTAGACCTCGTGCCACTTGCGGCCGTCTGCGGCCAACAGCTCGTCCGATTCCTTCGGCCCCCAGGTGCCGCTCGCATAGTTGGGGAAGTCCGTCGGAGGGTTCTTGGCCCACTCCTCCAGCAGCGGCGTGTAAAGTGCCCACGCGGTCTCAACCGCATCGCGATGCGTGAACAGAGATGCGTCGCCGAGCATGGCGTCAAGGATCAGCCGCTCATAGCCGTTGGCGGTGTACTTGCCGAAGGCGTCGACGTAGTGGAAGGTGGCGGTGACCGGGCAGACCACCGTGTCCGGAGTGGGACGCTTGTTGCCGAACTGGAGGGTGATGCCTTCGTCCGGCTGCACGCGGATGCGTAGCAGGTTTGCGGGTACGCCGACGCAGTCGCCATCCTTGGCGCCGGTGACGATCAGGTCTTTGGGCTGCTTGAACTCGATGACGATCTCGGTCACGCGCTTGGCCAGCCGCTTGCCGGCACGGACGTAGAACGGGACCCCCTTCCAGCGCGGCATGTCAATCTCGAATTTCACCGCGCCGAAGGTCTCGGTGACAGTCTCCGGATTGACGCGATCTTCCTGGCGGTAGGGCTTCGCGTCCTGGCCGTCCACCGTACCCGCGCCATACTGGCCGCGAACGGTGTTCCTGGTGGTGAGCGGCTGGATGGCCTTGAGCAGCTTGATCTTTTCGGCGACCACATCTTGCGCATCGTTGGAGGCCGGCTTGTCCATGGCGACAAACTCGAGCATTTCCATCATGTGGTTCTGGAGGATGTCGCGCGAGGCCCCGGCCTTCTCATAGAACGGTCCGCGGCCTTCGATGCCGATCGACTCGGATGCGGTGATCTGCACGTTGTCGATGTAGTCGGAGTTCCAGAGCGGCTCAAAGATAGCGTTGCCGAAGCGCAGGACAAAGATGTTCTGCACCGTCTCCTTGCCGAGATAATGGTCGATGCGGAAGATCTGGTCTTCCTTAAACACCCGCGCCACATCATCGTTCAGGGCCTTGGCCGAGTCGAGATCGTGGCCGAAGGGCTTCTCGATGATCACGCGAACATGCGCACCGGGCTGATCCGGCTTGTCCATGCCGTGCGAGCCCAGGGTGTCGACGATCTGCCCAAAGAACTCGGGCGCGACCGCCAGATAGAACAGGCGATTGCCCTTGGTGCCGCGCTCTTTGTCGATAGACGCCAACAACTCTTTCAGCTTGCCGTAGCCTTCGCTGTCGTCGAAGTTGGTGGTGTGGTAGCTGACCTTTTCGATGAACTCCTTGAGCTTGGGATCATTCGGATCAGCGCCGGAGTCGATGATGCCCTTCTCCATATCGGGCGCGAAGGTCTTGGTGAGGTCGCGGCGCGCGACGCCGACCACCGCGAATTCCTTGGGCAGGATGCCGGCTTCTTCCAGGTGGAAAAGCGCGGGCAGGAGCTTGCGCTTGGTCAGGTCGCCGGAGGCGCCGAAGAACACGACGATGGTCGGATCGGGCTTGCGACTGTGGGTGGTATCTTGCTGCGGGATGACTTCTGCCTGTGCGCTCAACGGAATCTCTCCTGTTCTACTACCGCTACTGTTACAAAACTCCAAGCTCGCCTAAATGGCGGCGCAGCTCGGCCTCGTTCTTGTACTGGATCGCGTGGATCCCCACCGCGGACGCGGTCGCGACGTTGTTCGCGCGGTCATCAATAAAGATGATTTCTGACGGCTCGCGTTGCAGGACTTCGACCGCCAGCTTGAAGATCTCGCCTCCCGGCTTGCGCAGGCCTATGTAGCCCGAGTTCAGAAATAACTGGAACAGGTCCTTGAAGCCGAAGGTCTGGACGCGATAATCGTTCAGCTCGCGGGACTCATTGTTCAGCGTGCCCATGAAGTACTTCTTCGATGCGGCCAGCTCCTTCACCACCGGCATGGCGGTATTCGGCAGCAGCAGCGACTGCCGGCGGATGGCCTCCATCATCTCTTCGGGGGTAAAGTCGCGGGGCCTGGTGAACAGCGTGCGCGCGAGGTAGTCCTCGAAGTTGATGTGCCCTTTTTCCCACGGGTCATTCTCGACCTCGTGGAGTTTTTCGAACTCCTCGCGATCCTCGTCCGAGATCTTGAAATCGTCGAATACGATCTTGCGCTCGTTATGGTCCCAGCCGTTGGTGAGGATGACGCCGCCCACGTCCCACATGATCGTGCTGTACTTCGCCGCCATCGTTTCCTCTCACCTTTCACGCAAGTGCAGGCGCGGACTCTGTGTCAGGGGCCCGCGCCAGGTGGACAAACCTAGTGACCGGCGTGCGTCGGCTCTCCTTGTCCGGCGTGCGTCGGGTCTTCGTGCCCGGAGTGTGTCGGCTCTTCGAGCTTGGCAAAGGCAGGCGTCGCCTTTGGACCCTTTTCGAGCAGCTGCTTCGCGTGCTTGACGATGTTGGCGGGAATGAAGCCCAGGTGCTCGAGCGCCGTGGCGCCCGGCGCCGAGGCGCCGAAGCGGTCGAGTCCGACTACGTCGCCGTGCGTGCCCACCCACTTCCACCAGCCCAGCGTGGCGCCGGCTTCGACAGCAAGCTTGGGCAAGTGATCGGGCAGAACAGACAGCTTGTACTCCTCCGATTGCCGCTCGAAGAGCTGCCAGCTCGGAATCGAGACTACGCGAGCGTTGATGCCCTCCTTCTTGAGCTCGGCTGCGGTCTGCACGATCAGCGAGACTTCCGATCCTGAGCTGACCATGAGCAGGTCCGGATCGTCTCCTCCTGCGTCGAGCACATAGCCGCCGTGCTTGACGCCCTCGTAGATGTCGACCTTGGCCGGATCGATGATCGGCAGGTCCTGGCGCGAGAGCGCCATGAAGGACGGCTCCTTGTTCTCGAGCGCGATCCTCCATGCGGCAGCCGTTTCATTGGCATCGGCGGGGCGGAAGTCGATGAGATGGGGCACTGCGCGCAGCATGGTCAGCTGATCGATCGGCTGGTGCGTGGGACCGTCCTCGCCGAGGCCGATCGAATCATGCGTGAAGACAAAGATCGAGTGCGAGTGCATGATCGACGCCAGCCGGATCGCCGGCTTGCAGTAGTCGGAGAAGGTGAAGAAGGTCGACCCGTAAGGAATAATGCCGCCGTGCACGGCCATGCCGTTCACCGCTGCGCACATCGCGAATTCGCGCACACCGAAGAAGATGTTTTGCCCGGTGGGATCGAGGTGGAAGTTGGGCGACTTCTTGAGGATGGTCTTGGTCGACTCGGTCAGGTCGGCCGCGCCGCCCAGCAGTTCGGGAACTTCGGGGGCAAAGGCGTTCATGATTGCGCCGCCGGCGTTGCGGGTGGCCATCGGCTTGCCGTCGCCGGGGTAGCTCGGCAGCGACTTCTCCCAGCCTTCCTTGAGCTTGCCCGCCTGCACCCGCTCGTACTGCGCGCCGAGCTCCGGGAATTCGGCCTTGTACTTCGCGAAGAGCTCGTTCCACTCCTCTTCATACTTGGCGCCGTTGGCGACCACCTCGCCCCAGACCTTGGCGGCTTCCTCGGGCACGTAGAAGGACTTGTCGCCGGGCCAGCCCAGCTTCTCCTTGGTGAGCTTGACGTTTTCCGCGCCCATGGCGGCGCCGTGAACCTTCGACGTACCGGCTAGCGGCGAACCGTAGCCGATCACCGTGCGCACAGCGATGATCGAAGGCTTGTCGGTAACCGCCTTCGCCGCCTCGATCGCCTTGGTGAGGGCTTCGAGGTCGTTGCCGTCGGCAACGGTCTGCACATCCCAGTGGTAGGCCTTGAAGCGGTCCTGCACGTTCTCGGTAAAGGAGAGCTCGGTCGGCCCGTCGAGCGAGATCAGGTTGTCGTCGTAGAGGAAGATCAGCTTGCCCAGCTTGAGCGTGCCGGCGAGAGAGGCCGCCTCGTGGGAGACGCCCTCCATCATGTCGCCGTCGCCGCAGATGCCGTAGGTGTAATGGTCGACGATGTCGTAGCCGGGCTTGTTGTAAACCGCAGACAGGTGCTTTTCGGCGATGGCCATGCCGACCGACATGGCGAAGCCCTGGCCGAGCGGGCCGGTGGTGACTTCGACGCCATCGGTCTCACCAAACTCGGGGTGGCCGGGGGTGATCGAGCCCCACTGGCGGAACTGCTTCAGGTCCTCAATGCCGACCTTGTAGCCGCACAGGTGCAGCAGGCCGTAGAGGAGGGCCGAAGCGTGGCCGTTCGAGAGCACGAAGCGGTCGCGGTTGGTCCACTTGGAGTGCTTCGGATTATGGCGCATGAACTTGTGAAAGAGCAGGTAGGCCATGGGCGCGCAGCCGAGCGGCGCTCCAGGGTGGCCGCTGTTGGCCTTTTCGACCGCGTCGACGGCGAGAAAACGAAGCGCGTTGATAGCTAGCTGATCCTGATCACTCATGTAGGAAAACCTCTCTCAAGAAATTTTGCTTCGGGGCCCCGGGCTATACTTCAGGCCACCGCTTGCTTGGAACGAAAACCAGAAGGGGAGTTGCAGACGGGCGCAATCTTAGCATGTGTGCCCATGCACGTTCGCCGTATTTCAGAAGAATTCTGCGCGCTTACTCCTTCACAAGCCGGATATCGAAGTTCTGTCCTTCCCAGCGCTTCTGGGCTGACCAGAAAAGAGTAAACGAAAGCACGCCACCCTGCGTGGTCTCTGCCGGCAGGTCGGCGAAGTTGCCGGCATAGCCGAGGCTGTGGCTGGGGGTGGTCTCGTGAGTCTGCCAGTTATCCATCGTCCAGCGCACGCCGAAGGGCTCGGCGGCAATGATGCGCAGGGTCTTGCCCGCGGCCATCTCGTGGATTTTGCGCCGCATCTTGAAGATCTCGATCCTGCTCGCCCTGGGACCAGCTCCGTAGCGCGCTTCCGCGGCCGCAACGTTGTCGAAGACCTTGCCGTCTTTGAGGGAGCGCAGCAGCTTCAGGTATTCGGCGTGGGCCCACACCAGCGGCTGGGCGGAGCCGGCCGAATCTCCGGGCTTGAGATGCCCCGTCGGCGTGTCGACCGCATTCGGCTGATCCCAGATCTGTTCCGGCAGCATGCCTCCATCGGACGCAAAGGCCTCAAAAGCCTTGACCAGCGCCGAGACATCGTGACCCGCAGCCAGTTCGTAGTGCGCGCGCTCGCCGGTCAGCAGCGGCCACGCGCGCCCTTGGCCCCAGGTCAGGAAGGGGCCGCCACCCTTCCGTTCGCCGTAGCCGTCATGGTTGTAACGGCGCCAGCAGGTTCCTCGCGGGGTTTCGAACTTGAGCACGTGGTCGACCACTTTGATCGAGTCGACGATGACCGGGTCGTCAGCGCGGCGGATGCCGTAGCGAACCAGTTCGAGAAAGCCGCCGTCAATGATCTCGCGCGCTTCAAATTCGTACTTCTCTCCGGGCTCGCGATTGTTCAGGCGGACGATGCCTTCCTGGCAGCGATCGTTGGCATAGGGCTCGCCGCAGGCCGGCGGACGGATGCGCATGTAATGGCGCTTGATCTCCGGGTGAAGCACTCCGTCGTTGGTGACGCACCAGTCCTCAAGATGCGACTGGATCCAGTCGGCATGCTCTTCGAGAAACCGTGCCAGCTCCGCCTCGCCATGCGCCTCGACGATCTCCGCCGCGCAGCAGAGGCCGGCGATGACCGCGGCGAGGGTCGAAGGCGAGTAGCCCGCGTTCTCCTCCCAGCGCTCCTGCTGGGTGACCGGCGCGTGGCGCACCAGGAAGCCCGCGGCGCGCGCGGCAAAGGTAGCTACGTCGAAGCGGTCGAGGCCGCCGATCTTCCACAGCCGCCAGGCGAGGATGATGGGGAAAGCGACCTCGTCGAGCTGAATGCCGGTCCAGTAGGGCGTGCCGTTGACCCAGAAGTTCTGGGCAAAGCTGCCGTCCGGCTTCTGCGTGCAGGCGAGGTAAACGAGCGCGCGCAAGGCGGTATTGACGCGGCCGCAGGCGAGCAGCGCCGAGGCCGATTGCACCATGTCGCGCGTCCAGACAAGATGGTAGCCGCCCAGGTCGTCATCGCCTTTGGCGTATCCCCAGGGGATCGACGCGGAGGCGATAAAGGCGCCGGCATAGCTCTTGTCTTCGTGCGTCAGGACGACATTCTGCGAGATGCGCATCAGCCGGCCGCCGTCCTGCGCGTGGGTGGCGAGTTCGGCCGGCGCGGTCGAGCGGCCCCACTGGGCCAGGAAGCGGGTGGCATGCGCAGAGAAGCTGTGCGCGAGCGAGCCGACGGTAGCCGAGAGCGCCGCGTGATGGCCTTCGCCGAAGCCGATCGCCACCACGAACCCGTACTCTCTGTTCGACAGTTCGCCGAGGATGATCTCGCCGGTCAGCGCGATGTTGCCGTTGCAGGCCGAGCCGTACTCCCAGTGCATGGCAAAGTCGTTGCGCAGGTCCTGCCAGCCGTCGCTCACGCCGACGTAGCCGCAGCTGGCCCGGGAGAAGCCGAGATGGGTGGTCATCGCGAGCGACGAGGTGGTGCCCTCTTTCCATGCCAGCAGCACCCGCTTGCCGGCGACATCGAGAACCCGGCCGGAGTTGTTCTCGCCGCCTCCGTCGATATGCGGCGCCAGCAGCGCATAGAACTTCAGCTTCCGCAGCATCTCCGGCTCAGCCTGAACGGCGACGCGCATCAGCACCACCGGCGCATGCGGATCGCTGATGATCTCTTTCACCAGCGAGTAGCGGCCCTCGGGGTCGGTCGAGGTGACCCGCACTGCCGGGGCGCCGGTGGTCTCGTCCACGTATTCGGACTTATGTTCGAGGTCCCGCTTCTCCTCGTGGAAAAAGCTTTCGCCATCGGTGATCAGCAGCCCCATATCGCGGGTCTGCGGACGGTCGATGGTGGGGTAGTAGATCTCGTTGAGAATGCCGTGCGAAACGGTGTACCAGACGCGGCTGGAGGCGGAATAAGCGGTGCCCACGGTGTCCTTGACGCTTGAGGTCCAGCGCGACTCCCCGCCCGGTGCCCCCGGCGCCTCGCCCTGCTGATTCAACCACGTATACTGCGCTACCGCTCCACTCATAGGCCAGCCAACACTCCCGGTTTCAATCGTTCAAACGTCCCGCTCGGACGTAAACACGAAATGTACTCCAGCCAATTGAAAAGAGGAAGAATGAAATCAGCTGTCGCAATCCACGGACATCCGGCTTGCCTTCCCTTGAAGGATGACGACGCCATGGTCGGGACGGCAGCGCGCACCAGACCTACAGCACCTGCGTGTTCGCGTCCGGATCGGGATGGAACTGGGCCTCCTGCATGGCGTGGGTGATCTCGCGATTCTGCATGAAGTACTGCCAGCAGAAGCCCGTTCGCAGGTTCTCGGCCATCATGACGCTGATTCCCTGGTCGATGCCGAGGATGTCCTCGGCAAACCAGTTTGCCTTGGGATGAAACGCATCGACGAAGCCGTAGCGGGTCCACACCTTGGCTCCCATCTTCTCCCTCATGCTCAGCAGGACATGCGAGCACTCGGCGGGCAGGAACGGCAGCGACCCCGCGGCCGCGCAGGGCACCAGCGAGCCATCGGGCGCACCCATGGTCGGCGGACCACCCCAGACGCGATAGCCGGAACGCGAATCGGACGCAGTGATTCCCCACATCTCCTGATCGATCCAGCCGTACTTCTGCCCCAGGTTGATGCACCAGAGCTGGTGGGTGCGCGTCGCCGCGATCGAGTTGGTGAAGTAGTTCGCATGCAGGTCGCGCTGGTCGCGGTAGTCGCACCAGGCGTGCGCGTATTGGTGGATAAAGATGGGCGCGAGCCCGGAGATGTACTCGATGCCGCCGAACTGGACCAGCGGGCGCTGCAGCGCGTTCCAGGTGGACACGGGGATAGGG
>CAXUND010000054.1:0-16491 GCA_964252445.1 uncultured Acidobacteriaceae bacterium
CTCGCCGTGCGGGGTGGGTGGGGTGCTACGTTCGTTTGGATCGTCTTCCTGTTGAAGCTGAAGTCACTATAGTCAAGGTCGGCAAGGTCCGGGCCCCTGACCAGGTCCGAAAAGACTTCCAGCGCTTTTTGCCGATGGCGCGGTTTGAAGGCAAAGAACGAGGGTGGATTTCGCTGACGCTTCGGATGGTACGGAAACTGGATAGCAGTCGTTTCTCTATTGCAGACTTCTACAAACTGGAGCCACTGTTTGCAGCCGAGTACCCGGGAAACAAGAACGTTAAGCCAAAGATGCGACAACAGTTGCAAAGGCTGCGAGACTTAGGTGTCCTTCGCTTCACAGGCAGAGGACAGTACCAGCTACTGTGATGATGTCCTGTGTAGTACAGGACATCACAAGATACGTATCCCCCGCGCACTAAAAGAAGGAAGATTCAGGCCGTGAGCAAAGAGACCGAAACGTGCTGGCTTTGCCTGTCCACGCATCCGACCGGCGAGGGCATTACTCACTACACGCGCAAGTTCGAATGCTCGCACTGCGGCACGGAGTGGATAGACGCATGGTGTTCCGATTGCGAGGATGAATGCCGAAACTGCGGCACCTACATGACCCGTCTTGAGATTCTCAAAGAAGAAATCATAGAATGGCCGGAGGTAAGTGACCGGAAAGCTAGTTGACGCCGCCAGGATAACTCTTAAGACAACAATTCTTTAGCCGCACTCTTGCTATGTTGGAATGCGCGCACACACACTGCTCGTGCTGCCGCGCATCTGCACGAGATCAATGACTGCTAGGCAAGTACAAGAGGATTAGAGCATCCCGGCTACATATCGTCGATCTTGAAGTGACATTCGAGAAGGACAAGGCCACGGGAGCGGAGTAATCATGGCCATTGCAGATGACCTCCAGAAAATCAGTACACAGGAGAACGCACTCGTCTTTTCGCGCTTTGATCATGACATAGCGTGGAGCCTGGGCGTGCGGCTGCGCGCGCTGGCTGTCGAACGGCAACATGCGGTGGTGATCGACGTACGGCGCTTCGGCCAGCAGCTGTTCTTTGCGGCACTTTCGGGCACAACTCCGGATAACGCGGATTGGGTGCGGCGCAAAACAAATACCGTGGCGCGATTTCTTCGGTCGTCCTACTCGATCGGTCTGCAGCTTGAATTAAAGCAGTCGAATATTACCGAAAAGTACGCGCTGCCGGCGGAAGATTATGTCACGCACGGCGGCAGTTTTCCTATCTCGGTCATAGGAGCAGGTGTGATCGGCGCCGCAACTATCTCCGGCCTTGCTCAGCGCGCGGACCACGAGTTGGTGGTAGAGGCGCTCTGTGCCGAGCTGCGCCAAAGCTACGCCGAGCTGAGGCTCGACGCAGGCGCCTGAGCGTGCCGGGCAAGGTGCGCATCGGCATCTCCGGCTGGAACTACAAGCCGTGGCGCGGCGTCTTCTATCCGCCTAAGCTGCCGCAGAAGCAGGAACTGCGATTCGCCGCAACTGAGTTTCCTACGATCGAGATCAATGGAACCTTTTACTCGCTGCAGAGGCCGTCGAGCTTTGCGCGATGGAGGGAAGAAACCCCAGATGATTTTGTATTTTCGATCAAAGGATCGCGGTACATCACGCACATGCTGCGACTGCGCAATGTAGAGCAGGCACTGGCGAACTTTTTTGCTTCCGGATTGCTGCAACTCGGAGAGAAGCTGGGTCCGTTCCTATGGCAGTTTCCTCCAAACTTTATCTACAACCATGACCTAATGGAAGGTTTCTTCCAACTTTTGCCAAGAGACACACCAGCGGCCGCCGAATTGGCGCGGCGGCACGATGAGCGGATGAGTGCGCGTGCATGGACCGAGCCTAGCTCCAGGCGGCGTCTGCAGCATGCGATTGAGATAAGAAATGATAGCTTTGTCTGTCCCGAGTTTATCGCACTGCTGCGGCGCTACAACATAGCGCTTGTATGTGCAGATACGGTCGCGTGGCCGCGGCTGATGGATGTCACCGCGAGCTTTGTTTACCTGCGCCTGCACGGGTCTGAGATTCTCTATACCAGCGGCTATAGTGAGGATGCATTAGCGTTGTGGGCCGTGCGCATCCGTGCCTGGGCCGGCGGCGGCGAGGTGGAAGACGGAGTGCGCGCCAGCCCTATACCGGCCCCGGCGGCGCACTCGAGGGACGTGTACGTCTACTTCGACAACGATGTGAAGGTCCGTGCCCCTGAAGATGCGCGCGTGCTCACGACACAGGTGCGGCAATTGTCGGCGAAGTAAGAGGGATCCGAGTCCCTGAGCATTGATCAGGCCGTTTCTCAGGTTTTTCATGGTCGTATGGCATACTCAAGCGGTCGAGCAGCTCCGGCGGCGCTGACTCCTCACACCTGAAAGGATGAACCCCTCTTCCATGAACGCACGGAGACTGTGTCCCCTCGTCTTTGTTTTGGCCGGTATTTCCGCAAATGCTCTCCACGCGCAAGAGACGTTTGGAAGCATTCTTGGCACAGTTACAGATGCCGCGGGCAGTGTGATTCCGGGCGCCCAGGTCACGCTGCTCGATGAACAAACAAATCTTGCGCGTACCGTGACCAGTTCCAGCACTGGAGCCTATGCCTTCTATAGCCTGCCCATCGGGGTCTATGACCTGTCGGTGAAGCAAAGCGGATTTGACGAGCCTAAGTACCCGGCGCTCCAGGTCCAGGCGGACCGCACGGTCACGCTCAACGTCCAGCTCCATGTAGGCTCGGTAAACTCCCAGGTTACGGTGAACGCTGCTCCTTTGTTGAATGCGGTAGACGCGACGAACGGCTATGTTCTCGATAGCGCCCAGATTTCAAACATTCCGCTTGCCACCGGCAGCTTTACCCAGATTGCGGTTCTGGCCCCGGGCACAAGTGCGGAGCTGCTGAGCGGCACCGGGACCCAGACCGGGCTTGGCAATCAACCTATCTGGGCTAACGGTCAGCGGGCCACCAGCAATACTTTTCTTTTCAACGGCGTCAATACTTCAAATCTGTTTAACGGCAATAGCACCAGCCAGGTTTCAAGCGGGCGCGTGGTGCCTAACACAGGTGAGGGCTTTGGCCCGGGCGGCAACACACTGACGGCAACCAGTGTCTACGACGCGATCGGCGAGGCCATGCCGACACCGCCGCCTGAAACGCTGCAGGAACTGCGCGTCAACACTTCGATGTACGACGCTGCACAGGGCTCCACCAGCGGCGCACACATCGATATGTCGACCAAGTCTGGTACCAACGATGTTCACGGGACAGCATATCTGTACCGCCAGACTAATTATTTGAATGCCGCGCCCTTTTTCTATAAGAACGATTCCGTGCAGTATGGGGGCAATATTCCTGAAAATCAGGTAAACCCCGAGCTCCATCGCTTTACCGCAGGAGCAACGCTGGGCGGCCCTATTGTGAAGGACAAGGTCTTCGGCTTTATCAGCTACAACGCCGTGCGGGTCACCGACCTGTCCACCGGCATCTCGAACATAGCTGTGCCTTTGGGATTGGGGTCGGACCGCAGCGCGGCGGCTCTCGCGGCCATTGCCATTGGCGGCGTCTCTGCGTCCAGCATCGATCCGGCGGCAATCGCGCTCTTCAATGCCAAGCTGCCGAACGGGCAGTTTCTTATTCCCTCCGCGCAGAGCACATCGCTGATCAACGAGTCCGACGTGACCCTGATTGCCAAGCCCTCCTTCAGCGCCGACCAGGCGGTTGCCGACCTGGATTGGAACGCATCAAAACGCGATGTCGTTTCGGCTAAATACTACTATCAGCACGATCCATCGACCGCGCCCTTCACGAACTCGGCGACCGAGGGTTTTAACCAACACTTTGACGCAGGCGCGCAGGTCGCTTCGATCACCAACGCCTACACGCTGAACCCGCGGGTTAACTGGACCCAGGCTATTGGCATTGCGCGAGAGAAAGCCTACTCCTATGACGACCAGGCATTGACTCCGCAAGACATCGGCATCAATCTCTTTGGTTCCACCATATTTCCCGGCATTAGTATTCGTAACTTCTACGGGTCTCCCAGTAAGTCACTTAACATCGGCAATGCCAGCACCTTTAATCTGACAGGCGTTTTCCAGAACCGGCTTTCGCCGTCAAGCGATGTCATCATCTCCCTGGGCCGGAACACCGTTACTTTGGGAGCGAACTACGACTACACGCAGTTGAACGTGCGCAATCATCGCACCCAGACGGCAACGTTGAACTTCAACACCTTTGCCACCCTGCTCACAGGCAATCTGCGCTCCAACAGTTCACTGCTTGAGGGTGCAAGCAACCGCTACTATCGCGCCAACCAGGTCGGCTCCTATGTGCAGGATAAGTTCCAGGCGACGCCGCACTTATCACTTACCGCAGGTGTTCGCTATGACTGGGATGGACCGCTGAAAGAAAAATACGGGAACCTGTTTAATTTTGACCCGAGTCTCTACCAGTACGATGCAGCCACAGACACGATTGTGAATGACGGATTTATCATTGCCGGCAATAATAAGTTATTTCCGACTGCAGGCGTTAGTGACTCAACCTTGAAAGGACGCCAGTGGGGCTTCGCGCCGCGTTTGGGCTTCGCCTATTCGCCGGCCCCCTTTCACGACCAGGTGGTGGTTCGCGGCGGCTTTGGTCTTTACTATGACCGCGGTGAGTATTTTACTTATTTCTCACCCGGCGCGGGATCCGGCATCAGCGGGCCTTTTGGCGTAACCCAGGAGCCGCCCTTTGTGGTCCCGGTTGCGCCGCCCGCGGGAGCGACTCTGTCCAACCCCTTCGGCACCGTTGCTCCGATACCGCCTACAGGCAATCCTGCAACCTTCAGCCAGTATCTGCCGAATGCCGCGGGCATCGCGGGTGGAGCACAAACCTTTCCTTTCGGTTCCTACGACATCAACAACAAGCTTCCCTACACAGAAAACTTTGCGTTTGACGTTCAGTACCAACCGACCAACTCGGTCGCGATCGACATCGGCTACGTAGGCAACCGCGGGCGGCACGGTGTGATCCCGGTGCCCTTTAATCAACCGCTGCTGGCTTCGGCATCCAACCCGGTGCATGGCGAAATTTACAACTATGGCTACCAGGCGGTCGACACTAACGGGAACCCGCTGACCACAGAACCTGCTAACACCTATGACGGTGGAAACGTCGATCTACGCACACCGTATCTTGGCTACAGCATCAACTCTGTAAGTTATAAGGCCAGCGGATCTTCTGCCTACGATGCGCTCCAGGTCCACGTGGACAAGCGGCTGAGCTTCGGACTGACTGCAGGCATATCCTACACGTATTCGCATTCACTCGATGAACAGAGCGGGCTTGGCCTCTTCTACAACGGGAATAACCCGCTCAACCTTCAGGACGGATATGCCTCGTCTGATTTCGATCGGACGCACGTACTCAGCTTCATCTACTCCTACGCCCTGCCGAAGACTGGCTCCAACAGCACGCTGGTGGGCAAGATCGTCAACGGTTGGGAGCTGAACGGGATCACCGTCTTACAAAGTGGACAGCCGTATAGTGTTGAAGATTACTCGGGTGCCGTGGGCAGCTTGTTCTATAGCTCAAACGACGGTATCACCAATCCTATTCTTCCTCTCGCGCCGGGCTTCACGCCCAAGTCGGCGAAGACCGGGCACAGCGGCGCCTTCGTCTCCACCGGACCTGCGCTCAACCCGGCCGCGTTCTCTGTACCGCTGGTTGCCCCCGGCACCAACGGCGTACCGGCCTGCGGGGTTAGTACCGGCGGGGCGCCGGTCTGCGATATTTTCGAGACTAATTTCACCAGCGGTCAACGAAATATCTTTCGCCAGCAGCCACAGAACAGCGCGAACATCTCGCTGGTCAAGAACACGAGCATTACGGAGCGTGTAAGCCTCAGGTATACATTTGACGTCTACAACCTGAGCAATACCACCAGCTTCGATATTCCTGGAAATTCTGTAGGAATAGGCAGCGGAAATACAAACCCCGTCTACGACAGCACCATGAGCTATGCGGCAAATATAGGGAATCAGTACTCGCTGCTGACACCCAGCAACAACCAGGGGCTGGGCGTGGTGACCAACACTATCGGCAGTCCTAGAAACATCCAGATGTCGCTGCACATTAACTACTAAGCTTTGCTGCGCAAAAGCCCGGCGACCGCATGGTCTCCGGGCCTTCTTGTTTCCGTGCTATTCGAGCTTGGCCTGGCCATACTCAAGCAGCGTGACCAGCAGGCAGCCACCGATGATGTTTCCTGCTGTAGCGGGAGCAAGCCAGGAGACATATTGCATCATAGGCAGCTGCCCTTTGAGAACCGCCGCCAGAATCTCGCCGCTGGTAGCAATACAGTGGGCGAAATGGCCGAGCCCGACGATGAAGGTCATCGTCCAGATCAGCATCACCGCGCCGGTGATGGAGTGCGACCCGGAAACCAGCCAGGCAACCATGGCAATGATCCACCCGCCGACCACGCCGGACCAGAAGGCGTGGGAGCCCGACACGGCGGCTGCTTCCTTCCCGAGATCGCACAGCGTCGTCAGATACTCCGGTCGCAGAGCGCCGCTTTTGGCCGCAAGCAGCGCAAAAAGAAACGCGCCCAGGATGTTCGCGGGAAAGACGATGGCCCACAATCGAAGCGTCGCAAGATAGTGCCTTCGTTCGGCGAGCATCAGGGCGACGGGATAAAGCGTGTTTTCAGTGAAAAGCTGGGAACGGCCCAGAATCACCACCATGAAGCCCATGGGATAAAAGAACAACGCCGCCACCTTCCCTGCGGGTGTGCTTCCAACCATCGCCATCATGATGGAGACCGAGAGCCCCGTCAGCCCCATGGTCAGTCCGCCGACGACTCCGGAGAGCGCCAGCGGCAATGTCTTGCGGGTGAGCTCACGCTTGGCATTGAGCGAAACCTGCTCATAAATCTGGCTCGCTGTGGGGCGATCCAGGTCGCGCTGGGTAGAGCTTGAGTCAGAGTGGTTCTCGACTTTTTTTATAGCTGGCAGCGCCATGCAGGCCTCCGTTGCGGATGTGTGTGGTCAGCGGGCGCAGTATCCGCAACGGTCGCAAGGCAGGGTGAGTTTAGAGACTTACAGTTGCATGATCACCCACCGGCGTCTTGCCGCCGGTAATGGCGCGGGCGAGGATCTGAACATTGCGCACGATGGCATTGGCGGGCGCGTCCCAGTATTCAGCGCGGTCGACATCGACACGCAGCACGCTGATCTCCGGGTCATCTTTGCCTTGCGGGAACCAGGCCTCGTACATCGGGTTCCACAGCTCCTCGATCTTTGCGCGATCGGTCGACACAGTGGCGCGACCGGACAAGGACAAAAACGTGTGCTTTCCATCCACGTAAGTAAGTGCGACTTCTGCGTCCGAGCGTATCTCGTAGATCTTGCCGGAATGCAGCCCGGTCAGGAACCACAGTACGCCGTCGAAGATCTTCTCCTGGGTGGCCATCGGGCGGCTGTGCAGCGATCCATCGGTGCCCGTGGTGGTCAGCATGGCGATGCGGATTCCGTGAATCAGGTCCGAGATCTTCCGAATGGATTCCTCACGCGTCGGTATTTCTGATGAGCTGTCGTTTGCGGGCATAGCTTCCCCTCTCAAGACGGTTCGATGCGATTCGTGGCCGCGCGGTGTCTTGCGTCCTCTGACCCGCTGCGGTAAGCCAGCCACCGGCGAAACGCAGTGAAGGTCTGCCGTGCAGCGTCTACCATGGCGTCCCCATCTGCTTGCGGAGCCCGCTCCAGAATGGAGCAGAAGGCCTTCCACCGCAGGCTGGTGTCTGATCCATAGCCCAGAAAAAACGAGTAGCCCCATCCGTAGGACATGAGCAACTCGCTCTCAAGATTGCGGCTGATCACCAGCGCGCTCAAGGCGAAGGACTCAACCGCGTACATTGAACCGAGCAGGTTGGCCGACCGGCGCAGGTCGGGGAGCCAGCGCGGGTCCATCGGCTCGCGACGCAGATCGAAAAGCACGCCGGCACTGTGGGTCAGCGCCAGCAGATCTGCTTCGATGAGGTGAAGCTTCTCCCGCGCGCGAACCATGGGCGTGAGCTCCGGAGGACCGTCGCCGAGTGCCAGCGGCTCCCACGTAGCGTAGAAGCCCCAGAAGCTGGAGAGCGTCGCCTTGTAGATTGAAGGCGTGAGCGCAGGGCCGGAAAGTGAGATCGCCCTTTCAAGCGCCTCTTGATGCTCGGCAGTGTCCTGTTGAAGGCGCTGAAGGATCGAAGACATGGTTCAGGTGGTGAGATGCGGCGGCCGCGGTGCAATCCGCTCATGCGCAAGAACAAGGCACCGCCGGTTGCTTGATTATCCCGGATAGCGACTTTGATCGGGGCGCATCAGCGGTCCGGGCGCACTGCATCCCAATATTTGCCATGCTAGACACACGAGCGGTGAAGCGGCGCTCCGCCAACGCAGAAGGCACAGAGATTCCATGGGCTCGCCTGCATCTTGAGGCGAGGCAGCGCTTCGGGATTGAGCACTTCCGTCCTGGGCAACGTGAAGTTCTGGAGGCGATCTTTTCCGGCCGAAACGCCCTTGCACTGATGCCGACCGGCTCCGGCAAGAGCCTTTGTTACCAGCTGCCGGCCCTGCTGTTGCCAAAGACCGTGGTGGTCGTCTCGCCGCTGATTGCCCTGATGGAGGATCAGCAGATCAAGGCAGAGCAGGCGGAGATCGCGGTTGAGAAGCTGGACTCCACGCTCACCCCGGCCGCCAAAGCTGAGGTTGAGGAACAGATTGCACAGGGCATTCCTCAGCTCCTGTACGTCACTCCCGAGCGGCTTGAGAACGCCGAGTTACTCGACCGGCTTAGCGCGGCAGGCGTAAGCCTGCTCGCGATCGATGAAGCACATTGCATCTCGCAATGGGGACACGACTTTCGCCCGGCGTACATGGGGGTGCGGTATGCGCGCGAGCGCCTCGGAAATCCCCCAGTCATAGCCCTGACCGCGACCGCGACCGAGGAAGTGGTTCAGGATATTCTGCGCCAGATCGGCGCCGAGAATGCGGTCATCGTGAATACTGGGACCGAGCGCGAGAACCTTACCTTCTGCGTCCACCCTACCGTCAACGCGGAGGCGAAACAGCGACGGCTCGGCGAGATGATCGCGGCCGAGACCGGTGTCGGAATTGTCTACGCCGCGAGTGTCCGCACGGCGAACGAGCTGGCCGCCTGGCTCTCCGAAAGCGGTATCGCGGTGGGCCTTTACCACGGACGCATGCGCCCGCGAGAGCGCGAAGACGTGCAGGCGAAGTTCATGGCGAACGAGTACAAAGTGCTGATCGCCACCAAAGCCTTCGGCATGGGCATTGACAAGCCGGACATCCGCTTTGTATATCACTACGAGTTTCCTGACTCGCTTGAAAGCTATTACCAGGAGGCTGGCCGCGCCGGGCGGGATGGGCTGCCCGCGAGCGCCGTGCTGCTCTACCGACTGGAGGACCGGCGCATTCAGAAGTTCTTTCTGGTCGGCAGGTATCCTTGCCCGGAAGAACTGCGCGCCGTGCTGGACGCGCTAGGCGAAGACGCTGCAGTCGATGCGGCCAAGGTCGCCGAAATCTCCGGCGTACCTCGACGACGCGCACAAGCGATCCTCTACCTGCTGCGGCAAGGCGGACTTGTCCGTCGCACCCGAGCCGGCTACCGGCGCGGGGTGGGCAAGAGTACGGAGTCAGACCTTGAGCAGCTGCTCGCAAGCTTCAACGAGCGTGCTGCTGCCGACCAGACGCGCCTATCAGAGATGGTGCACTACGCTGAGAGCGCGCAATGCAGGAAGCAGCTCCTGCGGGCGTACTTTGGTGAGCCGGAAGGTGAGGCTTGCGGCGCATGCGACAACTGCCGCGAGCCGAAGCGGCTAAGCTGCGGCGAGCTGCCGCAGACGCGGCATGAGAAAGTCATTGAGCTGCGGACCAGCGTCGGCGTGGTCGCGACCACCGCGCCCGAGACGCTGCCGGTCTTCGACACTGCCCCCGGATTCCAGAACGGCGACCAAGTGTGCCACCAACGCTTTGGCACGGGCAAGGTCATCGAGGTCCAGGGCGAGAATCTCCTGGTGCGCTTCGCTGAACATGGCGTCAAGCGGGTGCGACCCACCTATTTGCACGCCGCGTGACCGGGGCAGTGCCGCGCCTACTTCTTCTGCGTAGCTGCGCCCGGTTCAACAGCGATCAGCGTCTCTACCAGAGGAGTTCGGTCCGCATCGAGCGCGTTGGGCTCGGGTCCGTTTTCTTCCGCGTCCGACTCCTCGCCAATTGCGTCGATGGGCACGGTCTCCGTGGTGTCGGCTCCAGCTTCCTCTCGCGACTCTAGAGCGACCGGCGGCCGTTTGAGCACATAGCCTGCCTCTTCTGCGTCGCTCAATTCCCGGCTGATCTGTGCTTCTACTGCACTGATTGCTGCTACCGAGGGCTCCGGCTGGGCTGCGATCTGCATCAGCTCCGAGAGGCTCCGCAGCCAGACCACCTGTTCAAAGGACTCCTTGTTGAAGTACGTTGTGCCGTCCGCGTCGTGGACGCCGGTCAGCCATCGGACGTCTCCATCGGCCCAGAGCCGCGGCAGAGGAGTCGCTTGGGCCAGGAGCGCTACGCGTACACGCGCGGCGGCCCGCCATGTATCTTCGCCTGCGATGTAGAGGCGGGCGAAGGCGTCGGCAAGCACAGTGCGCAGCCGGAACTCATCGAAGACGGCCAGCGCTGGGGCCGAAGGCTCAGCCAGATCGAGCGACTCGCCGAGAGCAGTGAAGAGCGACCATGCGAGCACCGTGCCGACGATCGACTCCGGCGGCAGTGCGGGGGTGTGGCTGGGAACTACCGCTTGCACGACGGTGCTGACCAAGGCAGTCAGAGCGGTGGTCACGGGATTGCGCAGAGCGGTCGGCAGGATGGTGCGCGCCTCAGCCGACCACGGTGTGGTGAACTGCTCTTCAAGCCCCGGCAGGCGCACAAGCGCATGCAGCCGTTCACGGAGCCGCGCCTCCAGCAGGGCTGCGTCGTTAGAGTGCTGCGCCTCGGCGTAGACCTCCTCGCCGGCCGCGCTGACCTCTTCCGCAATGTCGCCAGTCTCAGTCGCAGCCTCGGTAGCAAGCCCCGGATCGGTCGCTGCCGCCTGGACATGTTCGGGAGCAAGGCGCGCTAAATAGGCTTTGCGCGCCTCCTCGAGAAACAGGACGCCGCGCTCCATCAGAATGGAGAGCGTCTCGTCTTTGGCCGCAGCGCCGTCGGTCGCCACGCCAGTGCCTAACAGCTTGACCAGCCGCTTGATCAGCTGGCGATCGAGGGCATGCCGCAATGCCTCGTGCACGCACGCAAGTTCCAGGTTGATCAGCGCCCCGTCCAGATCGGGCACGCCGCGTCCGCTGAGTGAGTCGCAGAGCTTGTCCCAGGGGTATTGCGCGACGGGAACACGCTCCTGCCAGTCAACGAGCGCGGCGTAATCATACGCGCGCAGGTGAAAGTGGATTCCCTTCTGCACGATGTCGCCGGCGCGCCGCAGATGAAAGAGGTTCGTGCGATTGTCACGGTAGGAGAATATGCGCCCGTGGTCGTTTGGCAGGTCAAGCGCCTCTTCAAGCGACTGCTGGCGCAATTCGCCGCGGCCCTTGTCCATGTACGCGGCCGAGTTGTGAATGGTGCCGGAAGTTTCCCCGTACTTGTTGTGGAAGAGGATCAGCGCACGCTGCTCGCCCAGCCGGTTGGAGAAGGCAAAGACGTTCTCATCGACTGTGCCTGAGTCGTTCCAGAAGTCGTACAGCAGGAAGTTTTCGCTGCCGGCAAAGAGATCGCGACGATGCAGCAGCGGCGCAATTTCGCGCTCATGCCGCTCCACCAGTTCCGGGCGCGCATCTTCTTCAAATCGGGGGCGATAGTACTCCATGCCGTACTTCTCGGTGAAGCCTTCGATCTGGCCATGCCCGAACATCGGCAGCCCGGGCAACGTGGCCATTAAGGTCGCGACGCCAAAGCATTTGTCGCCGTCGCCAAACTGATCGATTGCAGTCTTCTCATCCGGATTGGACATGAAGTTGACATAGCGCTTCATGATGCCGGGATCGAACTCCATGGTGTTCTTGAGCACCAGGCGATAGTTCGCGTTGTCCTCATCGCGCAGCATGACCATGAAGGCCGAGTTGTAGACGCGGTGCATGCCCAGGGTGCGAACAAAGTAGCCTTCCATCAGCCAGAAGGCCTCTGCCAGCAGCAGGGTGCCGGGCACCTCCTGCGCCACCCGGTCGACAACCTCGCGCCAGAACTCATGGGGAATGGCGGCATCGAATTCTTCGGTCGTCATCGAGGACTCGGCACGTGAAGGAATCGAACCACCCGCGCCCGGCACCGGGAACCACAGCCGCTGAATATGGCGCTTCGCCAGCGTCATCGCGGCATCGAAGCGAATGATCGGGAACAGGCGCGCCACCCCGAGGATGGTCTGGATGACCTGCTCGCGGACTTGGGCACTCAGGTAGTTCAGCTGCGCGGTGTCGTTCCAGGGGAAGCTGGTGCCGTCGTTGCCGTGATAGATGAACTGGGCATCGCCGGTCCACTTATCCCGGCGGCGAAAGACCACGGCTGCATCAGACTGCTCGTAGTAGTGGTCATCGATCTTGATCTCGACGCGATCGTCATTCGACAGGTCCGGCCCGTTGAAGCTATATGCCGGGTAGGGCGAGTCGCGCCGCGAGAGAAACCACTCCGGATGGTGGTTGACCCAGGTCGAGTCAATGCCCATGTGGTTCGGCACCATGTCCGACGCGAGGCGAATGCCGTAGCGCTCGCATCGGTCACGCAGGTTGCGATAAGACCAGTCGCCGCCCAGGTTCTGGGCGATGGTGTAGTCGTACAGCGAGTACGCACTCGCGACCGCGTCCGGGTTTCCACACAGCCGCTTGATGGTCTGCGAGGCACGACTGCGTTCCCACACGCCAATCAGCCAGAGCGAGTTCATGCCGCGCCGCGCGAGGATCTGCAACTCTTCGTCAGGGATCTGGTCGAGGCGGGTAATCGGGCGGCCGTAGGTGCGCGAAAGCTGGTGCAGCCAGACATAGGTGCTCTTCGCGATCAGCACGGTGCGCGGCATCCAGTCCTGATCCGGCGAGAAGCGCTCGTACTCCACCTGCGCAGTGGTAAAGTTCGGGACCTCGCCGCGCCCGGCCTGGAAGCCTGGCCCGTGCGGGCGGCCCGCTCCGCCCGGGTGGTACTGAAGCCACAGCGCGACCTCTTCCTCCTTGAGGATGTCGCCCGCGAGGAGCAGGCGGCGGAGCAGGTCTCCCACCGCAAAGCCCCAGCGCAGGCGCAGACGGCCGAGCTGCGCGCTCAGCAGGTCCGACACTTCACCGGCATCCTCCAGGTCGACGACGGAGAACAGCAGCTCTACCAGCGTGAGGTTGTCGGGACCGATGCGCGGCTTCGTCTCGAAGTACGCGGGCAGGCCGGCGATAAGCGCGTTGTAGGAGGTGGCGGCGGCAAGCGACCTGTCATCAAAGAGCTCGCGGAAGGGTGCGAACGCGCGGTTCTGGTTCGCGAGCCACAGCATCATTATCTCTTCGAGCGCAGCGGCGCGGTGGGTCATGCCGTCGGTCGAACCGTCAAGCCACTCGGCCGCTGTGTGCTCGCCGTTATAAACAGCGGTTCCCGGAAATCGCTCCACAAAGTCAAGAAGAAGATGGTTGAGCGCGTCAGCACCGATCTGATTGGAGAAGTAGGCTACCGCATCCTCCATCACATTGGGATCGATTTCCTGCCTGTAGTGCTCAACCACCGCGTGGCCCGCCTCGTCGATCAGCCCCATGGCAAACAGCGCTCCCGGGTTCACGCGCGCGGCGGTCGCGCCTTCGGTCAGGTTGGCAGTCCGATGCTCGTTCATCTGGTGCGCCAGCGCGCGAGCTCCGGCCGGATTTACAAAAACGGCGTCCCCGTCAAAGGCGAATAGCACATCCCTGATCTGGTAGCGGTCGCGGAGTGTACGCGCAATATGGAATTCGAACATGAGACGAGGCTCCGTAGACGATGTGGCGCGGCGCAATTGTGGCATCACAGGGTAGATGCGAGCGGACGCCATGCTGTCCATCCACATTACTCGCGTTGGCGAACGATTGGGAGTATGTCAATGAAGATGCAGGGGTTGGACCCGGATCGGCTGCAGCCGGGGGAGACCTACAAGCTGCTGGCTGGGTCCGTGGTACCGCGGCCTATTGCCTTCGTTGCCACCGTGGATCAGGCCGGGGTGAGAAACGTGGCTCCGTACAGCTTCTTCACTGTAGTCAGCGCCAATCCGCCGGTGGTCTGCTTCTGCCCGGCCATGCGTGAGCCCGCGAACGGCCTGGAGGCGCACAAGGACACGCTCGCAAACGTGCGGGCAACGGGCGAGTTCGTCGTCAATATCGTGTCCGTTGACTTCGTCGAAAAGATGAACGCGTCGGCGGCCCAAGTGGCTTCCGACGTCGACGAGTTCGCGCTGGCCGGGCTGACGCCGGTCGAGAGCGATCTGGTCCGCGCACCGGGCGTCGGCCAATCCCGTGTGCGCATGGAGTGCCGTCTGCTGCAGGTGGTTGAGGTAAGCGAACTGGTGATGGGCGGCTGCCTGGTGCTCGGTCGCGTGGTACGTTTCCACGTCGCCGAGGATGTGCTGCGCCCGGGCATGCACATCGACCCCGAGCCGCTGAATGCGGTCGGCCGCATGGCCGGTTCAACCTATATACGCACGCAGGACCGCTTTGATCTGGAGCGGCCCAAGTAGACATCTCGCCCGGCTTCCATGGGCATTATCAGAAGGACCGGGGCGCTTCACCCTTCGACCGGTTTATTGCATGCAGGCGAGGTGAACGGATGCACAGCTCCGCAGCCGTGCTGATCCGGCATATACAGCCGGTGCTGATTCTTCCCGCTGCGCTTGGCTGAGTACATCGCCGCATCCGAACGCCTCAGCAGCTCGTCCGTCGATTGGGCTGAGTCCGGGTAAATGGCTATGCCGATGCTGGCCGTCACCGAAGCCTGTACCCCGGCAACGCGCATCGGCTGGCGCAGCGCGTTGAGCATTCTTTCTGCCAACATCTGCGCGTCAGAAAGCTGATGGAGCTCTGGCATGACCACGATGAACTCGTCCCCGCCGATACGGATGACAGAGTCCACCTTGCGCATGCAGTCAGAGAGCCGGCTGGCAACAGCGATCAGCGCCTCGTCGCCGGCAGCATGCCCCAGCGTGTCGTTGATCTCCTTAAATCCATCGAGGTCGATCAGGAAGACGCCGAGCAGGCCGCGGTGCCGCTTCGCCCACAGCAAACCCTGGTCGATGCGATCGAGCAGCACACTCCGGTTCGGGAGCCCGGTCAGGTGGTCGTGCTGCGCATTAAACAGGGTGCGCTCTTCCTCCAGCTTGCGCAGCGTGATGTCCGAGGCGGTGATGACAATCCCGTCCCTGAGTTTGACCGCCTGCACGCGGATCCAGGAGCTGCGCACGTCGTCATCTTTGATTGAGAACTCGTGGACCAACGACCGCCCGGTGAGCACGACCCGCTTGTAAAGATCAAAGTGGCCAGCCTCGCGAATGACGGGGAGTAACTCACACATGCGCCCGCCGAGAAGCGTCTCCACTGGAATCGACACCATCTTCTGGACATTGCTATTCAAATAGTTGAAGGTGAAGTCGACGATCTCGCCCGTCTCATCCCGTACCGCTTCGCAGATGTAGAGGGCGTCCATGCTGGACTCGGCCGCGGCATGCAGCCGATCGCGTTCTTCAGCGAGCTGCAGCTTCGCGAGCATCTCCGCCGTAACATCGTTCTGGATGCCGACGAACCTGGTCAGCGCGCCGGAAGCATCGAACAGGGGCGACAGATACAGTTCGTTCCAGAACTGGCGTCCGTCTTTGCGGTAGTTGCGCAGCAGCACCCGCACTTCGCGCGCCTCGCGCATCGCGATGCGGACTTCCTGCACGCTGGGCTGGTCCCTATCTGTGCCCTGCAGGAAATTGCAGCTGAGCCCAACCGACTCTGCAGCGGAGTAGCCGGTCATCCGCTCGAATGCGGCATTGACGTAGATCAGCGGTGCGCCCGGCAAAGTGGCGTCGCTGATCGTGACTCCGTTGCAGATCGAGTCCAGGATCGTCCGCGCCATGGCGTCATCTCCAAGCCAGAAGCTGAGCTTGCTCGTGTTCAATGCGCCCATGTGATAGACCTATCGGCAGGATGAAAGCTGATGTAAAAGACTTTAGTACCCTGATTTTGCTCTTGGTTGCCGATCCGATGCAAAGAGTTCCCGGTTTTCGGCCGTTGCAGATCAGTCTTGAAAAACTCCCGGGCAAAGTTATCGATTTTCGCATGACGACTCTCTGCAATTGGCTTGAGGCGACCGGCCGCCGTTGCATCATAGGATGCTTACGTAGTAGCTTGCCGGAAAGGTTTTGGTCTCCAGGGAGGCTCGGCGCTACTTCAGCAGCACAGTCCAAAGCAAGAGAACCACCGAGATCACCAGCCGCCGGTCCAGCCGCCA
>CAXUND010000054.1:16591-22601 GCA_964252445.1 uncultured Acidobacteriaceae bacterium
CAGCCGCCACCTAATGGCGATTCGGGCCATGTGCGGCCTGCACACGCCTTTTTGCTTGCGAGGCACACCCCAAGCGTCGGTTGCTGCAGCGAACGACGGTCACTACAATAGGACAAAGCCGCCCGCCAGCCGAGGTCCCTCGCCGCTGGACGGGCGGCATTTCCCTATATGATCGAACATCCGATTCCCGAAGCTCTGACCTTTGACGACGTTGTTCTCGTTCCCGCCTACAGTGAAGTGGTTCCGGCGTTTGCCTCGACACAGACGCGCCTGACCCGCAGGATCAGTCTGAACACGCCGCTGCTCTCGGCCGCGATGGACACCGTCACCGAGTCGCGCCTGGCCATCGCCATGGCGCAGCAAGGCGGTATCGGCATCATCCACCGCAATCTCACGGTTGAGCAGCAGGCCTCCGAAGTCGACAAGGTCAAGCGCTCGGAGAGTGGCATGATCGTCGATCCGGTCACCATCGCGCCGGATCAGCTCATCTCGGACGCGCTGGAAGTGATGCGCCGCTATAAAATCTCCGGCGTGCCCGTTACCCAGGACAAGCGGCTTGTAGGCATATTGACCAATCGTGATTTGCGCTTCGAGACCCGCACCGATATCCCGGTCGCCGACGTGATGACCAAGGAAGACCTGATCACGGTCGCCGTGGGCACCACGCTCGAAGAAGCGGAGCTGATCCTCCATAAGCATCGCGTCGAAAAGCTGCTGGTGGTGAACGACCAGTACGAGCTCAAGGGGCTGATCACGGTCAAGGACATCCAGAAGAAGCTGAAGTATCCGAACGCCTCGAAGGATGAGCAGGGACGCCTGAGGGTCGGCGCGGCCATCGGCGCCACCGGAGACTACCTCGAACGCGCGGCCGAGCTGGTTCGTAACCGCTGCGATTGCTTATCGATCGACTCCGCGCACGGGCACTCCTCGCGGGTGCTCGAGGCTGTGCGCGCGATCAAGCAGCGCTTCCCGGACACCGACCTGCTCGCCGGGAACGTCGCCACTTACGAGGGCGCGCTGGCGTTGATCGAGGCAGGCGCGGACGCGGTGAAAGTCGGCATCGGACCAGGGTCCATTTGTACCACCCGCATGGTGACCGGCGCGGGCATGCCGCAGATCACGGCCATCAGCGAGGCCTACCGGGCAGGGCGCGAAAACGATATTCCAGTGATCGCGGACGGTGGCATCAAGTACTCGGGCGACCTGACAAAGGCCATCGCCGCGGGCGCCGACTCGGTCATGATCGGCTCACTCTTCGCCGGCGTGGACGAGAGCCCCGGCGAAACCATCCTCTACCAGGGCCGCAGCTTCAAGGCCTATCGTGGAATGGGCTCGCTCTCGGCGATGGCGCAGGGCTCAGGCGAACGCTACTTCCAGAGCACCCGCGATCTGGAAGACCCGGTCCGCAGCACGGAAGGCGTCGTCAACCGCGAGCGCAACCCGCAGAACCGCCTGGCGAAGTTCGTGCCGGAGGGGATTGAAGGCCGCGTGCCCCACCGCGGACCGCTCGAAGCCATGGTCCACCAGCTGGTCGGCGGCCTCAAGTCCGGCATGGGCTATTTGGGATGCAACTCCATCGCCGAGCTGCAGGCGAATGCACGTTTTGTGCGTATCTCCAACGCCGGCCTGCGCGAAAGCCATGTGCACGACGTGATCATCACGCGCGAGGCGCCGAATTATCACGTGGAGTGAAAGCCTAAGTGCTACTGGCTATCGTCATTCAAGTGGGAACTAAGGCGTCGCAACCGCGGGTTCTTCTCTTCGGCTTGCTGCTCCCTCAGCAACTCCAATGCGGCGGGTGACCCGATATTCGACCCTCCAGTTGCTTACCTACACTTCGGCAGCCGCCGATTCGCTGCAACATTACGTTAGTTTTCGTGGCGCGTCCATAACAAAGGAGAGTTCGATCTATCGAGCCGATCCACGGCTTGCACTCCGCCGATCGCTCGGGAACAATAGGCCTTTGAGGAGGGCGCGAGCCATGCAGATTCATCGGCAGCTGCGGCTCCTCTTCGTCCTCTGCGTTCTCTTGCGCGGCTGTTCCTTTGCGCAGGATCCTGCCAACGGGCAAAGCTCCACCAGCGCCCTGAGCGGCGAGACGACGGGTGTAAGCGTGCATGGCTCGGTGGTCAATTCCGTGACCGGCCAGCCAATCGCCCGCGCCCTGGTTAGCCTCGACAGCAACAGCCTTGCGACGCTCACCGACAACGAAGGACGCTTCAGCTTTGCAGCGGTACCCGCCGGCGCCTCCGAGATCAGCTGCCGGCGCCCGGGATTCGGTGAGGCCGGCGGCAGCGGCGATCGAATGCGCACCTCGGTTCAGGTGGGCGAAGGCATGGGAGAGATCACGCTGGAACTCGCGCCCCTGGCTTCCATCACCGGGCAGGTGCTGCTTTCCGGCGATGATCCGCCGGAAGACCTGCGCGTCCAGCTGCTGCAAAAACATGTGCGCAACGGGCGCGGGCAGTGGTCGAATCTACGCTCCGCACAGGTCTCGAGTGATGGCCGGTTTCGCTTCGGGAACCTGCAGCCAGGTGCCTACCTGGTCCATGTTGCAGTATCCATGGACCCGGTGCCCGCGCCCGGCCTGACGCCTGACAATCTGCTGGACAAGCCGCGCACCGGCTACGTCGCCGTCTATGCTCCGGGCGTGGCCGACATCGCGGCCGCGCAGGTGCTCGTGCTTGGTCCCGGACAGCAGGGCGAGACCAAGGTCCGCGTCAATCGCGAGACCTTCTTCCCAGTCACCGTGAGAGTTGCGGGGGCGCCCGAGAACGGACGCATGACCTTCTCGGTGGTGGGCGGTTCGCTGCTCGGCCTGCCCGCACGCTACACCCGCGACGACGGGTTGGTGCATGTGCTTCTTCCCAGTGGACACTACTCGCTCGCCGGACATAGCCTGGGGCCTACCGAGCTGAGCGGGCAGCTTGACTTTGATGTGCGTGGCGCTCCCCTCTCCGGTCTGGCCATCGCGCTCGCACCGGTCAGCACCGTGCCGGTGGTCATTCGCCACGACTTCACCTCTTCGCAAGCCGGCCAGAGCATGAACCCCGGCGTGCAGGTGACGCTCTCGCGCAGCGACAGCCTTTCAAACAGCTCAGTCAACGTGATGCATCATGTGCCTGCACCGGACGTCGACGCCTACGAGCTCACCAGTGTGCAGCCGGGGCAGTACTGGGCCAATGCCATCACCTACAGCGGCTATGTTGCTGCGTTAACCAGCGGCGGAATCGACCTGCTGCGTGCACCGCTTGCCGTTAATGCGTCTGGCGGCGCTGACCCGATCGAGGTTACCCTGCGCAATGATTACGGCAGCTTCTCCGCCAGCCTGGGGGAGTCGCTGCTGGGCAGCGGCACCGCCGCCTCAACCACCACGACCGGCGTAATCCCGAAGGTTTACGTGCACCTGGAGCCTACTTCGAGCACCGGCGTCGAAAGGATCGAACCCGTTCCGTCGGGAGGGCAGCTCCAGCTGACCAGTGTCGTTCCCGGCGACTACCTGGTGTTCGCATCGGCAGGGCGGGCGCCAGTCGAGTACCGCAATCCCGTGGTGATGGCCTCCCTCGCCGGAGCAGGGCAGACGGTGACCGTCCCGCCCGGCGGCCTTGCCAGCGCGACGCTTCAGAAGCTGGTGGTGACTCCGTGAGGCACGTCGAGGCGGCGATCCTGCTGCTCGTCTCCCTCTCCGCCGTGGGGCAGCAATACCGGATCGCCGGTCGGGTGGTGAACGCGTCCAGCGGCGCTCCCTTGGCAGGCGCAAACGTGGCCATCTCTGTTGTGGACGACGGCGCTGATCAGGATGAAGAAGCCCCGCCGCCGCGCAGGGGCCGCGGGCGCGGGCTTGATGCCATGCGCCAGGCTCGACCGCAGGCAGGGCAGCACTCCGTCGTCGCCTCAGTGACCACGGACGATGACGGTCGATTCCGGTTCGAGCATCTTTCCCGGGCTAAGTACTCTCTGCTCGCGAGCAAACGCGGCTATCTGTCGGCCGCCTACGAGGAACACTCCGGCTACTCGACCGCGATCGTGACCGGTCCGGACCAGGAGACCGAGGCGCTGACCTTCAGGCTGTCGCCAGGTGCGGTGATTGCCGGCATGGTGAGTGATGCGTCGGGCGACCCCATCGAGCAGGCGACGGTGCTGCTTTTCCGCCAGGAGGATGACGGATTCGGCGCGGTCAAGCAGTACCGCAGCGCGAATGTGGACGATGCAGGCGACTATGAGTTTACGCATGTGTCTGCGGGGACATACTTCCTCGGCGTCAATGGAAAGGTATGGTACGCCACGCCTTCTGACGGATCCGCGAGCGGCCACAGTGATCTGGACGTTGCCTATCCGCTGAGCTTTTATCCCGATACCACAGACGCATCGGCCGCGAGCCCTATCCCGGTACGTGGAGGAGAGCACCTTACGGTGGATCTGCCACTGCATGCGGTTCCGGCCGTCCATGTCATCGTGTCGGTTCCGCCCTCGCACAATGGAGAGCAGAGTTTTCCCGTGGCCACGCAGAAGGCCTTTGGAGAAACACTGATGCTGCGGCCGCCTGAAGGCATCGGTGTTTCAAGGCCTGGTGAGGGTTCGACCCTGAGCTACAGCGTTGCTCCGGGGCAATACCAGGTCGAAGTCGGCGGACGAACGTCGACCGTAGACCTGAGTGGAGATGCCCACTACGATCCGGCGGAAGGCGCGCCACTCGCTACTCTCTCGGGCAAGATCGCGCTTGCTCGCGGCGGAACCCTCCCCGAAGGCTCTTCGCTGACGCTGCGGCACGCGAATTCCAACGAGGTACAGGACACCACGCCTTTAGCCACGGACGGCAGCTTTTCGCTCGAGCATGTCCCGGCCGACTCCTACGGACTGGAAGTACGCGACGATGGGCACCTCTACACCGTGGCCCGGATGGCGGCCACCGGTGCGGAAGTAAAGGGCGACATTGTCAGAGTCAGCACGGACGCCGCCGTGGTCGCGGCGACGGTGTCAGTGGCCTCAAGCCGCGTGACCGGCTTTGTGGGTAGGGACGGGAAAGGACATGGGGGAGCCATGGTGGTGCTGGTTCCCCAACACGGGGAAGACCGCGCCCTCTATCATCGCGACCAGAGCGACTCCGATGGCAGCTTTGTCATGCGCGGCGTCGCTCCCGGCGCGTACACGATAGTGGCCATTGAGAACGGGTGGGACCTGGAGTGGGCGCGACCTGCGGTGATGGCGCGCTACCTGGCCGAGGGTGTTGCTGTTCAGGTCGGCGAAGATGCACGGGTCGCCGTTAAGGAGATGGTCCCGGTACAAGCGCGCTAGGCCGCGATGTTCATGCGCACGCGGCCTTGGCAAGCGGGTGTCTCACGTCCCACTTCTGAGTGTGGGACTCGATGGACGGAAGGCCGCCTTAGACCAGCGGCGGAGTTCCGGACTCGGGTCCCTCGCCCTCCTGCATAGCCTTCTGCATCTCTTCCTGACGCTTCGCGCGCATCTCGGCGCGCTTCTGACGCTTCTCGTCCAGCACCTGCTCCGCACCAAGCAGCTCGATGAATGCCTTCTCGCCGCCGTCGCCCTTACGGAAGCCGGAGCGCACGATGCGCAGGTAGCCGCCCTGGCGATCGGAGTAGCGGGGAGCGACGGTGTCGAAGAGGCGGGTCACCGACTCGCGCGTCATCAGGTAAGCGAGCGCCTGCCGGCGGGAGTGCAGGTCACCCTTTTTGCCCAGGGTGATGAGCTTCTCAACATGCGGACGCATCGCCTTGGCCTTGGTGACGGTGGTCTCGATGCGGTCTTCCATCAGAATGGAGGTGCACAGGTTGCGCAGGAGTGCGCGACGGTGCGGGGTCTTTCGTCCAAGCTTGAATCCTGCTTTGCGATGACGCATGGTGGGTCTCTCTTATCTCTAAAATCAAAAGTCAGAACAAATTGGTCTCAGGACCAGGACGAGGCGCCCGCTCGCAGCGCCCCCCCGTCAGGGGTTAGAACTTAACCCGCTCGTTCAGCAGTACGTCCCCGTCCACATATTCGTAGAGGG
>CAXUND010000055.1:0-22126 GCA_964252445.1 uncultured Acidobacteriaceae bacterium
TGATGAAGTTCGCCGAAGAGCACGCCCGCGCCGAAGGCATGCAGGCGATCTTTCTTGATTCGCGGCCGTCGGCAATCCCGTTCTATGGGAAGCTCGGGTATGCGCTGCACCCGTCGCCCTCAATGTGGCGCAGCCTGATCTAAGCAGCATCGGAAAGTCGACCCACACTGGCCCGGTTACTTCAGAGGCTTTCCACAGCCCTGACATAGAGCTTTTCACGGTGAGGAAGAGTAACAATGCTCAAGTAACCATCGCCAGGGTTACCGGAGCACGCCGATGCACCTCAGGGTTCGTCACCTTCCCTTCTTCATCCTCGCTACTATCGGCTTGGCCGGCGGAGCCTTTGCTCAATCAGCCCCGACCCTCACGGTGAACGCGGGCACGGTGCTCCACACCATCAATCCCAACATCTACGGGATCGTGAGCTACGGCCTGGACACCACCTTTGCGCAACAGATCAAGGTGCCCAACATCCGCTGGGGCGGCGATGGGACAACCCGCTACAACTGGCAGGTCGACTCGAGCAACGCGGGCTTTGACTGGTACTTCGTGGGCGGCAACGGCCAGGCGAACCCGGTTCCGGGAGCATCCGCTGACACCATGGTCCGCTCCTATGCGCCGGCGGGCGCGCTGATCACCATTCCCATCATTCCCTACGTCAACAGCACCGCGACCACGACCTGCAGCTTTCCCGTCTCCGTGTACGGCCCGCAACAGTCGACCAACCCGTATGTCCATCCGAACGGAGATAGCTGCGGCAACAGTCTGACCACGAGCGGAGCGCAGCTGTCTGATACCAACATCCTGATGAACCACATACCGAATTCTGTCAGCCTGCAACAGGGATGGATCGCCCACCTGGTGGCTACTTTCGGGACAGCGGCCAAAGGCGGCGTTTCCTTCTACCAGCTCGATAATGAGCCTTCCGGCTGGAGCAACACGCATCGCGACGTGCAGCCGACCACGCCGAGCTACAACACCATCCTCTCGCTCGGCCAGCAATACGCCGCGGCGATCAAGCAGCAGGATCCGACCGCGTCGGTTCTTGGGCCTTCTGACTTCACCCTCGGCGGCTGGATCGGGACACCCGCGCAACAGAACAATCTCTTCGCCGGGCAGTACTACCTGCAGCAGTGGGCCGCCCACGACAAGATGCTTGGCAGCCGTACGCTTGACTACTTCGACGAGCACTATTACCCGCAGTTCTCGAACGCCACGACGCAGCTGGCGTCGACGCGCACCTTCTGGGACCCGACTTACAACGGCGGCACCTGGGTCGAACAGTACTACTTCAATGGGCCAATGCAGCTGATTCCCCGCTTCCAGGGCTGGATCTCTACGTACTACCCCGGAACCAAGCTGGCTTTTTCTGAGTATTCGATCGACAGCGGCAACAAGCTGATCACGGATGCTCTGGCAGAGGCAGATGTACTGGGCATCTTCGGCTGGCAGGGGGTGGATTTCGCTAACATGTGGAGCCCGCCTGCGCCTACCGATCCGATCGCCTATGCCTTCCGCATCTTCCGCGACTACGACGGCCAGGGCGGCGAGTTCGGCGACCAGAGTGTGCAGGCCGGCAGCTCCAATCAGGGCGCTCTCTCGATCTACGCGGCCAAGCGCTCCTCCGATGGGGCGCTGACACTCGTTGCCATCAACAAGTCCACCAGCGCCATCCAAACGCCGGTAGCGATCACCAACTTCAACTCGACCGGCTACGCCCAGGCATACAGCTACAGTGGAGCGAACCTGGCGCAGATCGTCTCCGAGGGCAGTATCGCTGTCTCAGCCGGCGGGTTTACTTACAACTTCCCCGCCTACTCCGCAACTGTCTTCGTGCTTGCGCCTGCGTCTGTAAGCCCGACAGCGGAGGTTTCCCTGAGCTCGGTCGCGAACTGCTTCGGCATCTACACTGACGGCAAGGCCTTCTCGACCGGCGGTCTCGATCGTGGCGGCAATGCGTATTCTGCAAACCAGCTCGGGTCCTCGCCTAAGCTGCTGGGCGTTCCGTTTACCTTCGGCACAGCCAATCAGTTGAACGTAGCCAGGGCGACCACCATTCCCCTGACAGCCGGCAAATACACCACCCTCAACATTCTGGGAGCAGCCGTCAACGGCAACCAGAAGGCGCAGCCATTTATTGTCACCTACACCGACGGGACGACCGCGACCTTCACCCAGAGCGTCAGCGACTGGTACACACCGCAGCATTATCCGGGCGAAGCGATCGCCATGCAGACCAGTTATCGCGACACCAGCTCTGGCGGCCGGGACGCAAGGACCTTCAACGTCTACGGATACAGCTTTCCACTCAGCAACGCCAAGACTGTCAAAAGCCTGACCTTGCCTAACAACATCAATGTCACGCTGCTCGCAATTACCTTGACCAACCCGCAATAGCGTCTGGCTCTCCCGACGCCGGGCTGGCGCAGCTTCGCCGTAACCGGCTGCAATCACAGCCCGGCGCCCGCTGCCGGCCCGGCAGGAGCGAAGCCGATCCGCTGTATTCTTGAAGTGTGAACATCGATACCCGTTTTGCCTCCGCGCTGCAGGTCGAGACCGACCTCCTGGTTGTCTTCACTGTTGATCAAAGCACGCCTGAGTCCACTGCCGGCAGCTCCGTTTTTCCGCTCACCGAGGCACAAACCATCCACAACGCCGGCGGCGAATTCCTTACCTCGGGCGAGTTTAAGTCTGCCGCGAACGAGACGCTGCTGCTGCACTCCCCCGCCGGCTTTGCGGCGAAGCGGCTGCTGCTGGTCGGCCTGGGCCGGGCGGCTGTCGGCGACGCCGGCAAGGGTCCCGGACTTCCAGCGCTGCGCCGGGCTGCCGGAACAGCGGCCCGCTTCGCCAAGGCACGCGCGCTCAAGTCGATCGCCGTCACCGTACCGGAGACGATGGTCGAAGCCACCGACGGCGAGGCGGCACGCGCCATCGTCGAAGGAGTCATCGTCGCCGATTTTGACTCCGACACCTACGCGACCGACCGCAAGGACAAAGCGCTCACCACGCTGACCATCGTCGCCGCCGAACATCTTGACCAGCCCGGGATCAGCGCAGGCATAGCCCAGGGCACCATCGTCGCTGAGGCCCAGAATTTTGCGCGCTTTCTCGTCAATGAGCCCGGCAACAGCATGACGCCCACGGCGCTCGGCGAGCAGGCCAGGGCCATGAGTGAGAAGCATGGCTTGCACTGCGAGGTCTTTGGCGCGGACAAGCTGCACGAGCTCAAGATGGGCGCCTTCTGGGCGGTCACCAAAGGCTCCTACGAGCCGCCCGCGCTGATCGTGATGACCTACACGCCGGCTGAGGTCAAGGAAGGCGCGCCGGTGCTGGGCCTGGTCGGCAAGGGGATCACCTTCGATACCGGCGGCATCTCGCTCAAGCCCGGCGACAACATGGAGAAGATGAAATACGACATGGCCGGGGGCGCGGCCATGATCGGCGCCATGCAGGCCATCGCGCAGCTGAAGCCCTCTGTCAAGGTCATCGGCATCGTCTGCGCCGCAGAGAACATGCCCTCAGGTCGTGCCTACAAACCCGGCGACATCCTCACCGCGATGTCGGGCAAGACCATCGAGGTCATCAACACCGACGCGGAAGGCCGCCTGGTGCTGGCCGACGGGCTCGCCTATGCCAGGCAGCTGGGCGCAACCCACCTGATCGACGCCGCCACGCTCACCGGCGCAGTCGCCGTCGCCCTGGGACAGGTGAATGCCGGTGTATTTGCCAACGACGACGCCACCTATGAGAAGTTTGCCGCAGCCGCAGAGTCTGCGGGAGAGCGCTTCTGGCGGCTGCCGGTCGAGGACGAGTATCGCGACTCCATCAAGAGCCAGATCGCCGACATCAAGAACACCGGCGGCCGCTACGGGGGAGCCATCACAGCGGCGATGTTCCTCAAGGAGTTTGTCGGCGACACCCCCTGGCTGCACCTGGATATCGCAGCGGTGACCTGGCTCGATGAAGCGAAAAGCTGGATTGCCTCGGGACCAAGCGGCACGGGCGTACGATCGATCGTCGAGTGGGTGCGCAGCTACTCGGCTTAAACAAAACAGGTGCGTGCCACGCGGCACGCACCTGTGTTTTGAGACTTCGCGAGCAAATTACGCTGTCGCCAGGGTCGCAGTCAGCGCCTTCATGATGGCCTCGTTGAAAGCAGGAAGGTCGTCGGGCTTGCGACTGGTAATCAGGTTGCCGTCGACCACCACTTCCTTATCCACCCACTCCGCTCCTGCATTCTCAAGGTCGGTGCGCAGTGAGGGCCACGAGGTCATGGTGCGCCCATGCGCTTCTTCAGCCTCAATGATCGTCCACGGAGCATGGCAGATCGCGGCAACCGGCTTTTCGGTTTCGAAGAACTCCTGCACGAAGGCGACTGCACCCTCATTCATGCGCAGCTTGTCGGGATTCTGAACGCCGCCGGGCAGCAGGAGCATGTCATAGTTCGCAGGGTCGGCATCCTCCACCGTGAGGTCAACCTGGATCGACTTGCCCCAGTCCGTCATGTTCCAGCCCTTGATCTCGCCCGACTTGATCGAAATAACGTGGGTGGTCGCGCCGGCTTGCTCAAGCGCCTGCTTGGGGTCGAACAACTCTGCCTGCTCAAAGCCTTCGGTGGCGAGGATCGCCACCTTTTTGCCTGTCAGATCGTTTGCCATACAGGTCCATCTCCTTCGCGCCTGAGGGAACAGCGCTCAGGCAGTAAGACTGAGCTTCACCCCAGCGCGTTGCACGCGGCTGTTCACATCACTTCCGGCGCAACCATGCCCAGCAGCGCGAGCGTACGCACCAGTTCGCGCTGCGCCACTGCCGCAGTTGCGAGCAGCAGCGTCTTGCGCGCTGGGTCGACCTCGGTAAGGATGTGGTGCCTGCGGTAGAAAGCGGAAAACTCCTGCGCCAGCGAGAATGCATGACGCGCAAGATAGGCCGGCTCCGCCGAGGCGATCGCCTGGTCGAGAATCAGCGAGGTCTTGGCCGCGCGCAGCCACACCTGCCAGATGCTGTCACTCTCTTCTCCGTCTATCAAGGTGCTTGCGTCGAGCCCGGCAGCAGCCGCCAGCGCGGCCTCAGCCGTGATTCCCGCCTTGCGGAAGATCGACCGCGTGCGCACCACCGCATACTGCAGGTACGGTCCCGTTTCACCTTCAAAGCTGAGCGCGTCGGCGAAGTCAAAAGCAATGACCGTGTTGCGCGTAAACTTCAGCATGAAGTAACGCAGCGCGCCGACCGCGATCAGCTTCGCATTCGCCTCCTGCTCAGGTTCGGACAGCTCGGGGTTGCGTGTCGAGACCTCGGCGCGTGTCGCCACGATGAGACGGTCCAGCAGGTCGTCGGCCTTGACGCCGAAACCTTTGCGACCCGAGACCTCGATGAACGGTCGGGCGCGGTCTTCTTCTGCAACGTCGTAGCCGAGTTCGAGCGCACAGCGCGGGGTCAGCGCGACCATTTCGTAGGAAAAGTGCGTATACCGGGCGGCCTGGTCGGTGTAGCCCATGCCGCGCAGCGCTTCGATGACGTTTGCCTGCGGATCGGATTGACGCGAATCAATGACGTTGTAGATGGCCTGCGCGCCCCCGAAGTGCGGGTGGTCTGGCGTCCCACTCACAGCGGTGATCCAGCACTCATGATCTGTGTACCTGAAAAACTTTCTGTACCCGAAATCCTTGCCCAGCAGCCCGAACTTCCATAAGTGATAGGCAATGTCCTTGCCGACATAGGTGACCGTGCCGTTCGAACGCACGATAACCTTGGCGTCGTCGTCTACGCCATCCTGCTCTGCCGCTTCGGCGTTTTCCAGTCCAGCCCGGCGCATCACCCAGCAGCCCTTGTTCTTGCCCCCGGACTCGAAATAGAGCACGCCCTTCGCTTTCAGCTGTGCGAAAGCCGCGTCCCAGAAGTCCAGATGCAGGATCTCGCTTTCCCTCGGCAACAGGTCGTATTCGATATCAAGGCGCAGCATGGTCTTCAGGTGCCGCTCGAGCACGGCGGTCGAGATGCGCTCGGCGATCTCGGCGGTTTCGTTGTTGCCGGCCTCAATCCGGTGCAGAGTGTCGAGGCGCAGCTGTTTGCGCGCAGCCTTCTCCTCCTCAGATCCAGCGGTGTACCACTGCGAGGTCCTCGCGTAGAGGTCCCAGCAAATGTAGTCGATCGGCGGCATCGTTGACTTCGCGATCAGGTCTTCCACCTGTGCGAGATTCAAACCTTCCAGGTGCTCAAGCCCGACCACGATGTCCGCGACCTGGACCCCGGTATTGTCGATGTAGTTCTGCACCGAGACCTGGTTGCCGGCCGCTCGCAGCATGCGCACAAACGTGTCGCCCAGGATGGCGTTGCGCAAATGGCCGACGTGCGCGGCCTTGTTGGGGTTGATGCTGGTGTGCTCGACCAGTGCGTGGATTGGCGCGGCTGAAGCGCTCAAGTCGCCCGACGCCGCGAGAGCCCGCACAGCGGCCGCGCGATCCAGGCGGACGTTGATGTAGCCCGCTCCTGCAACTTCAAACCCGGCAAACCCGGACTGGCCAGAGAATGCCGCCGCAAGTTCAGCCACCAGCTCTTCGGCGATCTTGCGCGGAGCCTTGCGCAGGCGCTTCGCGAGCTCAAACGCGATCGGCAACGCGTACTCGCCGAAGCGGATTTCCGGCGGTTGCTCAATGGCCACCGCCCCCAGCTCGATCTCGTACTTCTCTCGCAACACGGCTCGCAGCCGCTCCACGAGCTTCTTCTGTTCTCTCTGGTACACGCCAAAACACCTTATGGTTTCTGGCGATTATAGTCGGCACCCGCTCCGGATGACGTTTGACGCTCCCTCCCGGCAAACCTAAGATGAAGACTGCCTGCCTGCAAACATGCCCGTACAGACTCCCGATAAGTTCTACCTGACCACCCCGATCTACTACGTGAACGCGCGCCCACACATCGGGCACACTTACACAACCGTGGTGGCGGACGTGATCGCGCGGCGCAAGCGGGCACTCGGCATCGACACCTGGTTCCTGACCGGAACCGATGAGCACGGACAGAAGATCGAGCGCTCAGCGGAGAAGGCCGAGGTCGAGCCGCAAGCGTTTACCGACCAGATCTCCGCCGAGTTCCGCGGCCTGTGGGACCGGATGCACCTCTCCTACGACGACTACATCCGCACCACCGAACCGCGGCACAAGCGCGGCGCGCAGCGGCTCTTTGCCCTGCTCAAAGACCGCGGCTACATCTACAAGGGCACCTACACCGGCCAGTACTGCGTGTGGGACGAGCTTTACGTCGACGCCCCGCCAGGCTCGCCCTGCCCCGACTGCGGGCGCACCACAGAGACAGTCAGCGAGGAAAACTACTTCTTCAAGCTGTCTGCGTTTGAGCGCAGGCTGCTCGAGTATTACGAGGAGCACCCAGACTTCATCCAGCCCGACGCCAGGCGTAACGAGGTGCTGGCATTCGTGCGCGGCGGGCTTAAGGATTTGTCGGTCTCGCGCACCAGCTTCAAATGGGGCATCCCGGTGCCGGGTGACGAAAAGCACGTCATCTACGTGTGGCTCGATGCGCTGGCCAACTACATGACCGCGCTCGGCTACGGCTCGGACTCGCCCGACGACCAGGCACGCTTCGAGAAGTACTGGCCCGCAGACCTGCACGTCATCGGCAAGGAGATTTCACGCTTCCACTGCGTCTACTGGCCGGCGTTTCTGCTGGCCGGCGGGCTGCCCCTGCCCAGGCAGATAGTCGCCCACGGCTGGCTCTTGTTCGAGCAGTCGAAAATGTCGAAATCGCGTGGGAACATCGTGCGCTCGGAGACGATCCTCGATGTACTGGGCGCGGACGCGCTGCGCTACTTCCTGCTGCGCGAAATCGTCTTCGGGCAGGATGGCAGTTTCTCGTTCGACGCTTTGGTGCAGCGGTACAACGCTGATCTCGCGAACGGCTACGGCAATCTGGTCAGCCGCACGCTGGCGATGACAGTCAAGTACTTCGACGGTGTCGTGCCTGCGGGCGAGAGCGACCATCTGCTTCAGACCTCCGCGGGCACAACCATCATCGACGCCGGCGAGTCATTTGACACCCTGGATTTTTCCCGCAGCCTTGAAGCGCTCTGGGCGTTTGTATCCATCGTGGATGGGATGATCACCGCGCGTGCGCCGTGGAAGATCGCAGCCGCCGGGCCCGGCGCGCGAGCGGAGCTTGCGGGCATCCTCTACTCCTGCCTGGAGGCCATCCGCATCCTCACCGCGCTCGTCTATCCCGTCCTCCCCGAAGCCGCCGCAAAAGTCTGGGCGCAGCTCGGCCTCGGCAGCATCGAACAAGCAGACCTGAAAGACCTGGCCTGGGGCGGACTCCAGCCGGGCACCAAGCTCGGCGAGCTCGGCCCCATCTTTCCACGCGCAGACAAGGACGCGATCACCCGTATGCAGGATATCGAAGCCGCAAACTCGAGCCCTACTACACCAGACGAGCCCGGAACACCGGGCGAGCTTGCCGTCAAGTCAGTACCCGTTTCTCCAGCGGTCGCGCTGGCCTCCGCGCCGCCGCCCTCGGTACCCGAAGGTGCTCTGCAAACCGGCGTCAGCGCGATGGAAGACACGGCGCTCGTCGGGCAGATCGTCGCGCCCGCGCCCATCGAGTTCACCGCCGAGTCCGCTCTGGTGACCGTGCCCACGCTGCCACGAATCACCATCGACGACTTCCTGAAGGTCGAGCTTCGCGTCGCGCAGATCCTGGTCGCGGAGCGGGTGCCCAAGGCCGACAAACTTCTGCGCCTTGAAGTCGACCTCGGCTACGAGCGCCGCCAGATCCTCGCCGGCCTGGCCGAGTTCTACGCACCCGAAACTCTGATCGGCCGCAAGGTGGTTATCGTCGCCAATCTCGCTCCGCGCAAGCTCCGCGGCTATGAATCAAACGGCATGGTGGTCGCCGCCTCGCTCGGCGAAGGCAAGCCCGCGCTCGCGAGCTTTCTCGAAGAGATCGAGATCGGCGCACGGCTGAAGTAAACTCCCGGCCCCACCTATGATCGACTCCCACGCCCATCTCGACAGCGAACGCTACAGCGGTGAACTGGCCGCGGTGCTTCGCCGCGCCTGGGCCGCAGGCGTGCGCGGCATCCTGGCCGTTGGCATCGGCGAGGGCCCGGACACCATGCATCGCGCGCTTGAGCTTGCCCGTGAGCACAGCGAGCATCCGAACACCCCCAGGCTGTGGGCAAGCGCCGGCATCCACCCTCAGGAAGCCTTCTCCGCCGACCGGGCCGCGCTCACCCAGCTTGACGCGCTGCTCGCCGAGCCGGAGGTGATCGCCTGCGGCGAGATCGGCCTCGACTATTACCACCCGGACAATCCTCCGCGCGACGTGCAGATGCAGGCTCTCCGCGATCAAATGGGGCTGGCCGCCGCGCAGGGATTGCCCATCCTGATCCATTGCCGGCCCACCAACGACGGCAAGGGCGGCGAAACTGATGCCTGGGACGACATGCTCGCGATCCTTGAAGAGGAGTGGGAGCCCGAGCACCTCGGAGGCGTGATGCACTGCTTCACGGGGGCCGCGGAGCATGCGCGACGTGCCCTCGCAGCCGGCTTCATGATCTCCTTCGCCGGCAACCTGACCTATCCCTCCAACAGTGCCCTGCGCGAAATCGCCGCGGCGGTTCCTCTGGACCGGCTGCTGATCGAGACCGATGCTCCCTTCCTGGCGCCGGTGCCCAACCGCGGCAAGCGAAACGAACCCGCCTTCGTGGCGTCTGTCGCCGCCACCATCGCTGACCTCCACGGAGTCCCGGCAGACCGCATCGCCGCTAAAACCAGCGAGAACTTTCACCACCTTTTCCGGCTGGCGACTGGCAACGTCAACGCCCAATCGCCTGTCCTGCGCTGATAATAAGAAGGACGAGGAAGCATGGCAGCCGATAATTCGTTCGACGTAGTAAGCAAGGTCGATATGCAGGAAGTAAAGAATGCGATCGATCAGGCGACCAAGGAAGTGAACGCGCGCTTTGATCTGAAGAACTCGAAGTCCGAGATCAAGCTGGAAGCTGACGACACCATCCAGCTCGCTTCCTCTGACGAATACAAGCTGCAGGCCGTCCTCGAGATCCTGCAGCAAAAGATGATCAAGCGCGGCGTCTCCATCAAGGCCATGGTGATGGGCAAGGTCGAGCCGGCCGCAGGATCAAGCGTGCGGCAAAAGATCACCCTCACCCAGGGCATCGCCGGCGATAAGGCGAAGGAGATCGTGCGCGTGCTCAAGGATTCAAAGAAGAAGGTCCAGGCGTCCATCCAGGGTGACACGGTGCGCATCACCGGCAAAGACCGCGATACCCTGCAGGAGGCAATCGCTCTGCTCAAGGGGCACGACTTCGGCATCGAGATGCAGTTCACCAACTTTCGTACCAATTAGGGACATCGATTTTGTCACGGCTTTGAATTGTTGGCAGGCCGAAATGCAGAGAATTTGCTCCGTGAGACCTGGGTGCTTTTGAGAGAAGATTGAACAGACCGACGGAGCGAGAGTGAGCACACTGGCGGTAGCGACGGCGAAGGAAGTTTTTGACCTGCTCCATGACGATTTGCGCGCAATCGAGCGCGAGTTCGGCAAGGATGCAGTCTCCTCGGTTGCCGCCATCACTGAAATATCAGATTACCTGCGCGAGAGCGGCGGTAAGCGAATCCGCCCCTCGCTGCTGCTGCTGGCGGCGCGCTCACTCGGCTACGCAGCGCCAGGGATGATCCGGCTGGGCGCGGTTGTCGAGATGGTGCACACAGCGACGCTGGTCCACGATGACATCATCGACGCTGCCGATATGCGCCGCGGCCGTCCCTCACCCAACACCACCTGGGGCAATCCGAAATGTGTTCTGGCCGGCGACTGGCTCTACATGCAGGCATTTCGCGTGGCTCTGGAAGAGCGCAACTTTCGCGTGCTCGACCTGCTTATCTCCCTTACCCAGCAAATGGTCGAGGGCGAGTTGCTGCAGATGGAAAAGCTGGGCCGGGCCATCTCGGAGGACGAATACAACGAACTGATCTATCGCAAGACTGCCTGCCTGTTTGAGGTGTCCATGCGGCTTGGCTCGGTGCTGGCGAACGCGCCCGAGCACCTGGAGCAGTGCATGGGCACGTATGGTCACGCACTCGGGCTTGCGTTCCAGGTTATCGACGATGTGCTCGACCTGACTGCGACCGAGACTGTGCTCGGTAAGCCGGTCGCGAGTGATCTGCGCGAAGGCAAGGCGACGCTCGCAATCATTCACTCGATCGAGAACGGTACCGAAGAAGACCGTGAAGCGATTGAGACCGTGCTGACAGACCAGAACTTCGAGCGCGTTCAGCACTCGAAGATCCTCGCAATCCTTGATCGCAACGGGTCTATCGATTACGCCGTAAGCATCGCTCTGGGCTACGCCGAAAGCGCGCGCGCGGCGCTTGAAGATATCCCTGACTCCGAGTACAAGCGCGCGCTGTTATGGGTCCCGGACTTCGTCGTGACCCGGGACAAGTAGGACACCCGCTCGTCCATGGCTGCCACGACCAAGGTACCCGCGCCGCAGCTTATGGATTCTGCCGCACGAAATCGTTAATACGGTTGAACTCGTCCTCGCTTAGGCGGAACGTGGCTGCGGGCAGAATGCCGTCAATCTGGTCAGGCCGCCTTGCTCCTACAATGGCCGCAGTCACCGCGGGGTTGTGCAGCGTCCAGGCGATTGCGACGACGCCAGGCTCGACTTGATGCGCGCTGCCAATGTCCCTCAGCAGTTCCGTCAGCTGCAGATGACGTGAAAGCCTGGGCTCGCTGAAGTTAGGGTTGCACTTGCGCCAGTCGTCAGCAGGCATCTGCTCCACGCGCTCCGCGCTCATCTTGCCGGTAAGCAGACCCGAGGCCATGGGCGAGTAGTTGATCACGCCAATGTTGTTCTCTGCGCAAAAGGGAAGGATTTCGTCCTCCACCTTCCGGTCCAAAAGCGAGTAGGGCGGCTGTAGTGAGGTGACCGGCGCAATCGCCTGCACCCGCTGCAGCTGCGCGACATTGAAGTTCGACACGCCGATATGCCGGACCAGCCCCTGCTCCTTCAGCCGCACCAACGCTCGCCAACCCTCCTCGATCTCGTCCTCCGGGATCGGTCGGTGGATCTGGTAAAGATCGATCGCCTCCACCCCCAGCCGGGTCAGAGACTTCTCTATCTCCTCCTGGACCGACCCATCCTTCAGGATTCGATAGATCTGCCGGTTGTCGAGGTTCCAGCGCACCGAGCACTTCGTGAACACATAGGGCTTGTGTGCCGTGTGGCGCAGCGCCTGCCCGACCACTTCCTCCGCATGCCCCAGTCCGTAAACGGCTGCCGTATCGATCCAGTTAATCCCGCTCTCAAGCGCGCGCTCAATCGTCTTCAGCGAGTCTTCATCATCCTGCGCGCCCCAGGCAAACTCCCAGTTGCCGCCGCCGATCGCCCAGGCGCCAAAGCCGATCGGGGTCAGGTGAAGGTCGGAGTTCCCGAGCTGCCGGGTTTGAAGCTTTGTTTGCGGGAGAGCCTGCGCCGAAATCGCCATGCGTCTTTCGATGCGCAGGCGCCGGATTACGGTTCGATAAGGAACTCGCCCTCCCGCATGATCTGCTCGTCATCTACCCAGATGCTGAAGCCCACCCCGACGACATCAATGTGGGTCGAGGAGAACCACTGGGCGCCGGTGTGTTCGCCGTACGGATTGCCGAAGGCAATGTGGATACCGGGATATTTCTCGTCCTGCAAAATGTTGCCGATCAGCTGGTGCACGCCTATGTTAGTGCCGATCGCGAACTCGCCGACGCGATCGGAATTTTCATCGATATGCGTGTAAGTCCAGAAATCCTGTTCCAGCTGCTTGTTTTCGGAGTGCGCAGAAACAATGCGATTGTTCTCGATGCCTATGGTAAGCGGGGTCTTACTGAGCAGCCCGTATCTCGCACAAAGATAATCACCCACCACCCCATCGACTACAAAGGTCCCGTTTACTTCGCCCGGCGTAGTAAATATTTCCCCGCCTGGTAGGTTGCCCCATGCTTCTCTCGAAATAATGCCCGAGGTTTTGAGCCACTTATAATCGGAGCATAGCTGGACGCGAATATCTGTGCCACCGGGAGCGGTGCATCGCAGCATGTGCGCCCTGCTGACCTTCTCGATCAGCCTCAGGCTCAGCCTGTCCACGGCCAGGTAATCTGCACGCATGCCTTCGCGCATGATCCGAGGAATGATGTTGACCATGTGCGCGTGCCGCATTCTTCGCCGATTGACGATATCCGTCATCTGCATGCGCGAGCGCAGTTCGTTCTGCTGAACGACGACAGCGAAGATGCTGACGTCAGAGGTCTCCATGTCTTCGAGTACTTCGCGCGGCATCTCGGATAGGGGCCGCGGCGCAAGCTCCTCGAGCACAAACACGCGCCAGGCACAGCCCAGCGTCTCTAACTCTGAAGCGATCGAGGCCGCAATCTCGACCGTCGCCCTGTCGGTGATCAACGTGACTTTTTCGCCCGGCTGGACCCGCAAACACGTTCCCACCGCGGAGCGCGCACCCGGGGTAAAATCCTCGGGAAAGGCCGTCGAAAGCAGCGCAATTTCCCGGGCAACAGAAGGCTGCATCATTGCAGTGCTGGCTCCTGATTTCTAGTTTGTTCGCTCGTCCAGGTCGTGCAATTACTCGTAGAGACCCGCCTTTGTCTCTGCCGCCATGTAATCAACCACATCGTTGAAGTTACCCGTCTGGTCATAGACTCTAAGCTGACGGTCGGCGCCTGTCCCGGTATCAAGCATGGTCTTGATGTACTCGATGTCCTTGCGGCTGCCGAGCTTGTCAACGACCCCGTCGATCCAGCCTAAGTACTCCTGAATCAGATCACGCTCAGGCACCTCGATCTCTCTGCCAAAATCGATCAGCTTCCCGTCCAGGCCGTAACGCACCGCCCGCCACTTATTCTCCATCAGTAATGCGCGAGAATACTGGCGAAAATCCAGATTATCGGCATGCAGCTCATATAACCGCGCGGCCGTCGCCTGAATTAACGCCGCGATTGCGAGCGTCTCTTCCGCGCGCATGGGGATGTCACAGATACGCACCTCGACGGTCGCAAAGAAAGGATGCGGACGAATGTCCCACCAGATCTTTTTGGCATTGTCGAGACAGTTTGTCTTGATCAGCAGGTTCACATACTGCTCATATTCGGCAAAGCTTGAGAAACTGTCCGGCAGGTTTGTGCGTGGAAATTTTTCAAAGACTTTTGCGCGATAACTCTTAAATCCCGTCTTTTCGCCGCGCCAGAAAGGTGAATTTGTCGATAAAGCAAGAACATGCGGCAGAAAATAGCGCATCGAGTTCATAACCCGGATGCCGGCCTCTCGATCTTCTATGCCGACGTGGACGTGCAGTCCGAAGATCAGGTTGGCGCGGGCGACCTGCTGCAGATCCTCGACTACGCGCTGGTAGCGAGCATCGGGATATATCTCCTGCGTGCGCCAGTCCGCAAACGGATGCGTGGCGCCGGCAACCAGCATCAAATCGTTCTTTTCGGCAAGCGAGATCATCTCGCGCCGTAAGTCGAACAGGTCCTCCCGCGCTTCCTGGATGGTGTGGCAGATGCGCGTGCCTACTTCAATTACCGACTGGTGCATCTCCGCCTTGACCCGCTCTTCAAGCCGCAGCTTTCCCTGCGCCAGCATCTCGGTCGCAATATGGGACCGCAGGTCCCGGGTCACGGGATCAACAGTCTGGTACTCTTCCTCGATTCCTATCGTGAATGATGGCTGCATAAAGTCATGTCCTGACTAGTGTGCCGGCGCGGCTTTTTTTGCAGGCGACTTGGCCGCAGCTTTTTTCGCAGCCGACTTAGCCGCTGCCTTCTTTGCCGCCGACTTCCTCGCCGGGCCCTTCTTCGGCGCACCTCCCTCGGCGGCAATGGTATCGATAATGCCGCCGCCGCCCCCCAGGAATGCACCCCAGTGGAACATCGAGCTCATGGATGCATGCTGGGCCTTCTCGATCGCAAGCTTCGCCACCTTGTCGACAATCCACTCAAACGATGCTTCGCCTACCGAATGCCGGTCGGCATCAGGAGCAGGGTTCATAAAGTCGATGGCGTACGGGATGCCGTCCTCAACCGCAAACTCAACCGTGTTCAGGTCATAGCCAAGAGCGCGGCAGAGCAGCAGCGCGTCATCCTCAACCCGCTTGAGCAGCTTCGGATCATACTCCGGCGGATCGAGTATGTACCGCTCATGGTGCGGACGCCGCGGATCGTAGGGCATGATGCGAACATCTTGCTGCCCGACGACATAGCAGCGGAAGTACTCGCTGAACTGGACCGCTGCCTGCAGCGTCATGCAAAGATCGCGGCTGTGATCATAGGCGCGGAAAAATTCATGCGGATTATTCACATGGTGGACGTCGCGCCAGCCTCCGCCATCGACCGGCTTTAAAAATGCCGGGAACCCGACATACTCAAATACCTCTTCCCATCGCAGAGGAAATTCAAGGTTGCGCATGGAGCGCTCGTTGGTTAGTTCCGGAAAATGTTTGTGCGGAAGGATCACCGTCTTCGGCACAGCCACGCCCAGCTTGGCCGCCAGCGAGTAGTTAAAGAACTTATCGTCAGCCGACCACCAGAAGGGGTTATTGATGACCGCCGCGCCGTGCAGGACGGCGTGCTTGAGATAGGCCCGATAAAACGGGATATCGTGCGAGATACGGTCCACGATGACCGCGTACGGCGGCGGTGTTTCAAGCTCAACCGCTCCCACCTGCACAAACTCCGCGCTGATATCCTTCGCGTTCAGCGAGTGAATGCGCTCTACCAGCGCACTCGGAAAGGTCTCCTCCTGGCCGAACAACACTCCGATCTTCTTCAAAACGAGCTCCTCGTTTTCGGTGGCCTGCAACTAGGAAAACGACGGCAGCGTCTGCCCCGTCGCCTGCAGGGTTAGGTATACAGTACAGCAGGTCGGGCCGCCTGTAGACCTCTGATGCGCTCCGGGGGCCCGGCGGAGCAATGACCTGGTCAGGACCGGGCAAGGATGGCAAGCCCATGCGGTACGTGACCGGTGAGGTGATCCGCGTGGAGGCGCCCAGGCTGCTCGAATACCGCTTCGGCATGGGCATGGGCGAAACCATGTCGCGTGTAAAGGTGGAGCTGACACCCGAGTCAGAGGCGGTGAAGGTCACCGTGGTCAACGATGAGTGGGCAGAAGGGGACGACGCGACTTACGCCCAGAACGCGGATGGATGGCCGCGTATCCTTTCGCGCTTAAAGACCCTGCTGGAGACGGGAAAAACCTTTCGGCCGCACTAGCGTTTGAAGGAGACTGCCGCCGTTCCACATCTCGGACCGACGCAAGTCAGCCTCGGGGTTCCGGCGTGAAGAGAAACTCCGCATCAAGCGCCCAGGGGCCGCCTAGATAGCGCCACAGCAGTAGCGATCCGCCGCACACCTGCCAGGACCGGAAGCTGCCGGAGAGCTCTTCATAGAGAGTGCGCGCCTGCGCTGGATCGACCTTGTTCTGGATGACCACGTGCGGACGGAATGGCTGTGCATCCTGCGCGGTCAACCATGGCAGCCAGGCTGCACGCAGTTGCGCGTGCAGGCGCTCAAGCGGATCCGCAGCCAAGGCGTAGGCGACCCCGCGGCCCAGCTTCCTGAGGTCGGTAACTGCGACCCAAAAGGGGCTGTACCCGGCGGCCACCGTCGCCAGCAGGGCGCGGATCGGCTCACCCTCCTCGCCCGGCAATGCGTGGAAGAGCGTGATGTGCGCCGGAACCCTGTTCAGCCGCGCGGGAAAGTGCCTGCGACGCAATCGCTCAAGCTCCGCCTGCGACGCCGCATCTATCCCCAGCGTAAGGACGAAAGGTCTCGCATCAGCCGCTTCGCCGCTCACAGGTAGATCTGCATCATGTGCTGCCAGGTGGGCCAATCATGGCTGTTCCAGGTGTTCCAGATCTCCAGGCGGTGGGGGATACCCTTCTGGCCCAACAGGTAGGAAAGGTGCTGGTTCTGCCCCAGGCATTGATCATCCCACCCGGTGCCGAGCACGTAGTTGTTGCGGCGGAACCGCTCCAGGTGCCAGCCATCGTTCAGATTGGGCAGGTACTGCGGCGGCAGGTGGAAGTACACGTCCTGGTCATGGTAGCCGTGCAGGAAGAAGCTGATATCGAAGGCGCCCGACATCGACAGGAAGCCGGTAAACACGTCCGGACGCCGCAAAGCGATGTTCACCGCATGGTATCCGCCAAAGCTGCAGCCAAGCGCGACCAGGTGGTAGTTCCAGTTTTTAAGCCGCACCAGCGGAACTACTTCTTCAAGCACATAGCTCTCATACTGCATGTGCCTCGCGATGCGCCAGCGGGGCGGTACATCGCGGTTGTACCAGCTCTCTCCGTCGACACTATCTACACAGAACAACTGCACTTCGCCGCCATTGAGCTTCCACTCGATTGAGTGGACCATGCCCCGTTCCTCGAACTCGTAGAAGCGTCCGCGTGAGCTTGGAAACACCACGATGGGCACGCCTCCGTGACCAAAGATCAGCGTTTCCATGTCGCGACCGAGCCGGGGCGACCACCATTTGTGATATTCACGATTCATATAGCTGCACGATTTCGTTACTGTATCAGCACCGAGCGTTGCACCTGATCCGCCTTTAGCGCATCTTTCCTAGTTCAGCCTGCAACTGGAAAGAATGGAGACCGCGCTCTTGGCTGCACAACCCTGCTCGCTCGCGCACCCGCTGCGAGTGGCCGACTTCCTCGATCACCATGCGCAGTTGCGCGTCTATCGCGGACTTCCGAGCAGCTTCCTGCCGGACAAGCGGGATATAACCGTCTATCTGCCGCTCGGCTACCGCGAGAACGAAGATCGCCGTTATCCGGTCTTCTACATGCACGATGGGCAGAACCTCTTCGACCCGCTCACCTCGTTTGTACCGGGCCACTACTGGCGCATTGAAGAGACCGCGGACGCGGCCATCAAAGCCGGCGAGGTCGAACCGCTGATCATCGTCGGCGTGAACAACACCGGGGCCCGCCGCATGGCCGAGTACACGCCTACCCGCGACCCCAAGCTGGGCGGCGGCGAGGCGGACTGCTACGGCATGCTGCTGACCGAAGAGCTGATGCCGTTTATCAATGAGAGCTTCCGCACAGAGACCGGACCCGAGCGGACCGGCCTTGGCGGGTCTTCGCTCGGCGGCCTGGTGACCATGTACCTGGGGCTGCGCTACCCGGATGTCTTTGGACGGCTGGCGGTCATGTCCCCTTCAGTGTGGTGGACGCAGAAGCACATCTTGACTTTTGTCGACGAGGCTCGCCTCCCCGAGGATGTTCACGACCGCGCCCGCATCTGGCTCGATGCCGGGGACAACGAAGGGCCGCGAACCCTGCCCAACACAGACCAGCTGGATCGCCGGCTGCGCGCCCGAGGGTGGCAAGCCGACATCAACCTCCATTATGAGCGCGTCAGCGGTGGAACCCACGATGAGGCAGCCTGGGCGTCGAGGGTGCGTCCGATGCTGAAGTGGCTGTTTCCGGCGCAGTAAGCGCCACGCTCGTCGGGCGTTAGCATGTCGAAGCCGCATACGCGAAGCCACGCTGCCGCCGGCAAGCTCATCGCCGACATGCTCTCAGGTGGCGACCGGCGCTCCCTGGGTCGAGTGGACGAGGTTATCGCTCTTCTCGCCCAGGAACCGGATCGTTACCGGGAACTCGTCGGGTGTCTCTGGGCAAATGATGCAAGGGTCCGTATGCGCGCCGCCGACGCACTCGAAAAGCTCTCCCGTACCGGCGCCGGAACGCTCTTGCCCTTCAAGGCTCACCTGCTTGGATTGATGAGCGAGACCACGCAGAAAGAAGTGCGCTGGCATCTCGCGCTGCTGGTCCCAAGGCTTCGACTTACGCGGCTTGAGTCTCAGCGGGTGTGCGCACTGCTGCAAACTTATCTTGACGACCCCAGCTCCATCGTCAAGACCTTTGCCATGCAGGGTCTTGCCGATCTGAGCCTGCAACACCCGGAACTGCGTGCCGGGGTGATCGATCTGCTGCGCAGCCTGGCACTGCGGGGCACACCGGCGATGCGGGCGCGGGGCCGGATCCTGCTGGCGAAGCTTGAAGGCGCTTAGAGTTGCACCAGCTGCCGGGCTTGGTGAATCACCGCAAGCGGCATCGGTAGCTCACCCAGCGCCATCGCTATCTCGTCGCAGGCCTGCTGACGCGGGCAACGCACGCAGTCTTTGGCAACCTTGTCCGGCACCGCCGCCAGCGGCACATTGTGGAATCCATAATGCGCGAAGAACGAGGGGATGCGCGTGAACAGGCAGGCGCAGCGAGTACCCGTCTGGGCAACGTCCTCGAGCAGCCGCTGCAGTAGAAGGCCGCCCGCACCCAGGCCTCGCGCTTCCGGGCGAACGGCGATGGAGCGGATCTCCGCCAGATGGGTTCCGTATCGATGGAGCGCGGCGCACCCCAGGAACTCGTCGCATGGAGATTCATTGCTTTGAGCCGGCCCCGGCTGGCCAGCCGATCCTTCGGCCACCAGGAAGGTGTCGATTTGTTCCCTGATCTCCCCGAGCGAACGCCGGAGGAGTGTTCCGTCTGCCGTCAAACTTTCAATGAGTGCATGGATCTGGGTGGAGTCGGCCAGCTCTGCGCGTCGGACGCGAACATGGCCTTTGGTTTGCGAAGCATGTTTCAGGTCGTTGATCCTGGTTGCAGGGCCCACGCGAAGAGCCTCCTGTTACCTCCTTAGTGGACCGGATTTGCCGTAAGAAAACAGTAAGCAGTGCGTCAAGAGTGCGAAAGAGAGCGCAAGCACGAGAGGTACAGCCAAAGATCAGCTCGCGGCGATAAAATCGAAGCCGTGCGGCTCTCCCGGTCGATCGCTCTTCTCCTCGTTTTCGGCAGCCACCTCGGGCTGCAATGCAGCCTTGCCGGTGCAGCCGGCAGAGCTGACTACGGAAGCGATATCACCGGGCGGCCGATTTCTACTCTCGCGCCCCCCGGTGTGCAGACCATCGTGCTCTTCTTCATCGCGTCCGATTGCCCGGTCTCGAACCGGTACTTTCCCGAGATGGAGCGGCTGCGCCACCAGTTCTCCGCTCGCGGCGTAAAGTTCTACTACGTCTATCCGAACGTGACCGAGACGCCGGCTTCAATCCGCGCGCATGAGCAGGCCTACGCTCCGGGTCAGGCGGATTTGCCCACCCTGACCGATCCTCGCGGAGAACTCGCACGTCTGACCGGCGCGCACACAACACCCGAAGCGTCAGTCCTGCTTCAGGAGTCCGGGCATCCCAGGGCCGTCTACGTCGGCCGCATCGACAACCGGTATCTTTCGCTCGGGCAGGAGCGGCCCGCGGCAACAGAACACGATCTGGCCCAGGCCATCTCGGCCGCGCTCGACCACCGTCCGGTGCCCGCGCCGGGAGGCCCGGCGGTCGGCTGCTCGATTGTCCAAACGAGATGAGCCCACTCCTCCGGCACCTGGCGTTCGCGGCGGCTGCCGTGACAGCCGCGCTGAATGGGGTGCCCCGCGCATCCGTCCAAGCTACCGAAGCGCAGGTTACCTGGAGCCGCCACATCGCGCCCATCCTCTACGCCAACTGCACCACCTGCCACCACGCCGGCGGCTCGGGGCCGTTTGCGCTGACCAGCTATGCCGACGCGAAACGCTGGGGCTCGCTGCTGGCCGATGTGACCAGATCCCGCTACATGCCGCCCTGGCTCCCGGCGCCAGGGCACGGCGAGTTCCTCGACACCCGCCGCCTGTCCGACGAGCAGATTGAGATCATCCAGAAGTGGGTAGCAGCAGGCATGCCGCAGGGCGACCCCGCCGAAGCGCCGAAGCCTCCCACCTACTCGAGCGACTGGCAGCTCGGTCCGCCCGACCTGGTGCTGGAAGTCGAATCACCCACCGAGGTTCCCGCCTCCGGCACCGACCTCTTCCGCAACTTCATCCTGCCCGTGCCCATCACTGAAACCCGCTGGGTCCGCGCCCTAGAGATCAAGCCCGGCGCTCCGCAGGTCGTCCATCACGCCAACCTGCTGATCGACCGCACCGCCTCGCTGCGCCGCCTGCACCCGGCAGACTGGCAGGCCGGCATCCCGGGCATGGACATCACCGTCGACTCGGGCGAAGGCTTCGATCCGGACTCGCACTTCCTCGACTGGAAGCCGGACTCAGCCGCGCTGGTCGAGTCCCCCGACACGCCCTGGCGCCTCGACCCCGGCAACGATCTCGTCCTCAACATGCACCTCAAGCCATCGGGCAAGGTCGAGAGCGTGCGCGCGCGCATCGGGCTCTACTTCTCGGCCAGGCCGGCAACGCGCTTCCCGGTTCTGCTGCAGCTGGAGCACGATGACGCCCTGAACATCCCGCCCGGCGATCGAAACTTCGTCGTTGAAGACCAGCTCACCCTGCCCGAGGCGGTCGACGTGCTTGCGATTTACCCGCACGCGCACTACCTCGGCAAGCGGCTCGAAGGCTGGGCGGCGCTGCCCGGCGGCGGCCGCACCGACCTCGTCCTCATCCCCGACTGGGACATCAATCGCCAGTCCATCTACCGCTTTGCGCACCCGCCGCGCCTGCCCGCCGGCGCCGTCCTGCACATGCGCTATGTGTACGACAACGGCGCGGACAATCCGCACAATCCCAGCTCGCCGCCGGTTCGCGTGACCAACGGCAACCGCTCGGTCGACGAGATGGGTCACCTGTGGCTGCAGGTGCTCCCGGTTGAGAGTAGCCAGCCCGATGCAAGCGCCAGCCAGCCCGACGCCCGCGCACCGCTCCTGCGCGCCTGGATGGAGAACCGCCTGCGCAAGGATCCCTCTGATCCGACGGCGCTGTTTAACCTGGCGGCGCTCGACCTCGGTGCGGGCCAGGTGGCAGATGCGACCGCCCTCTATCGTCGTGCCAGTGCTGCTCGACCCGCGGACGTTCGCATCGCCACCGCGTATGCCGCGGCGGTTGCGCGTAGCGGCGACTGGCAGCAGGCGCAGCGGCAGCTGGAGGAGACGGTGGCGCGGGACCCCGGCTACGCGGAAGCATATTTTGACCTGGCCGTGCTTGAGCTAGGGCACGACCAGGCCGCGGCCGCGGAGCCGCACTTCCGCGCCGTCATCGCGCTCGAGCCGGCCAATGC
>CAXUND010000056.1:0-21720 GCA_964252445.1 uncultured Acidobacteriaceae bacterium
GGAACCGTAGCCTGGATGACCTGCCGGGTTGGCCCTTTCAACTTGGCTATGCCATCTCTGGATACAGCAATTCTGTAAACCGGGGATCGTCAGTCATGTGGCGGAAGTCGGCATCGCTTCGCGCCTGCAGGCGGCTTCGAGGATTGAGGGCGATGGCCTGCGCCAGGTGCTCCAGGCACAGCTCCGCCTGACCGGTCATACTGCTCAGTACCGCCAGCCCGTAGTGGGCGTAGTCGGCATCCATGTGCGCGCCGACGATCTGCTCCAGCTGTTCGCGGGCTTCTTCATAGTCGCCGGTGTTGATGCGGGAGATCGCGTAATCATACTGCTCCTCTGGCGTTGCGAAGCTCAGCACGTGGCGCTCAAGGTGGCGCTCGCAGGCTGCCAGGTACACCCGCACCCGCTCCTGTATTTCGGCAGGGCAGTTGCTGTCGAGCGACTGCAGCAGGATGCGCGCCTTATCGAAACGGCCCTGCTGCATCGCCTCCAGCCCGGTCTGGTAAACGCTCAGGGCGTCAGAAGCATGGTTGACGGGACGCACTTTCGCGGCAAGTGTCTTGGGGGTTCGGCGGGCGCCACTGGTCTGCATGCTCTTCAGTTCCTCGCGTGCCGGGGGCGGCCTGGTGGTCAGCAAGAGGGGAGCCGCTGCCGGTGACCCAATGCCCGTTTTATACGCGGGGGTATCGGGCGAGTCAAATGACTCTGGTGTTACTAGAACGCCCGGACAGATCGATTGGATCGCGTCCCAAGCCGCACGACCAATGAAGAGAACTCGCCCCGGAGTACCGGCTAGTGAGGTACCGCGCTCGTGGCTCTCGCGATCATCGCTGCCGAGTAGGCTGCCCCAAAACCGTTATCGATATTGACGACGGAGACGTTCGGCGAACAGGAGTTAAGCATGCCCAGCAGGGCGGCCAGCCCGCCGAAGGCTGCACCGTAGCCGACGCTCGTAGGCACCGCCAGCACGGGCGCAGCCACCAGGCCGCCTACCACGCTGGGCAGGGCACCCTCCATCCCCGCGCACACGATCACCGCCCGGGCACGTGCGAGTACCGCCTGCTGGGCCAGCAGCCGGTGCAGCCCGGCCACGCCCACGTCATAGACGCGCTCGACGGGAATGCCGAAGTACTCAAGCGTGACCGCGGCTTCCTCGGCAACCGGTAGGTCGCTGGTCCCGGCGCAGAGGACGGCCACGGTTCCGGCGCCTGGCTCCGCGGGCGTACTGCTTCTGAGCGCAACAATCCGGGCCGTCTCGTGGAACTGCGCGCCGGGCACGGCGGCGAGCACGGCCGCCGCCGCTTCCCGACTGGCGCGGGTCGCGAGCACCGCGCCTCCGGCCTCAGCCATGCGGGCAAAGATCGCGGCCACCTGCTCCGGGGTCTTGCCGGCTGCGTAGATCACCTCCGGCAGGCCCAGCCGCAGTGCCCGGTGGTGGTCAATCTTGGCAAAGCCCGCATCTTCATAAGGCAGCTTCGCGACCTGCTCCAGCGCCTCAGAGACTGGAACGGTGCCGGCGGCCACGTGCTCCAGCAGTCCGAGCAGCTGCGGACGATTCAAACCTGCACCTCGCGCCGGGCCAGCTGATAAGCGGTGACCGCAGCTTGTTGCACCTGCTTGAGGGGCACATCATAGGCCAGCGCGGCGCGTCGGCAGTCCTCGAACTCGGGCATGATGTTGCTCCCGTCGCCGGCGATCTTGATCGCGATCGCGCCATACTCTGTCGCAGCCGTCTCAAAGCGGCGCACCAGCACGCGCCGCTGCTCTTCGCGGACGCGCAGCCCGAGCGTGGTCGTTTCTCTAAGCAGCAGGTCCTCGATAGCCCCGCTGAGCTCGGGCGGCGCAAGCACGGTCAGCAGCGTGCCCAGCCTGCTCTTCTTCATGGCGACTGGGGTCGCCATCACGTCGAGCGCACCCTGCGACAGAGCCAGCTCCATGACGTGAGCCAGCAGCTGCGGGGAAGCATCGTCCAGCGCGCACTCGACAACCGAAACCGTTTCGGTGTTGGCGGCGCCGGACTTCTCCTCTTGCTTTGGCTCATGTACGCCGACGCTCAGGCGCAGCACGTTCGGGAAGCGCGCCGGATTGCGCGTCCCCGCCCCGTAGCCGATGGTCTCGGCTGTTCGAGCAGCCGACGTGAAGGACGGCGCAAGCGCCCGCAGCAACGCTGCACCGGTCGGCGTCACCATCTCCACCTGCGGGCCCGCCGAGTAGGTGGGCATGCCCCGCAGCAGCTCCAGTGTCGCCGGCGCCGGGACCGGGTAGAGCCCGTGCGCGCACTCCACCATGCCGCTGCCCACGTTGATGGGACCGGCCGACCACTGGCCGACGTTCAGAGACGAGAGCCCCGCGGCGGAGCAGACAATATCGGCGATGGCGTCGACCGATCCCACCTCGTGGAAGTGGACCTCCTCGGCGGGCATGCCATGAATGCGGCCTTCCGCCTCGGCCAGGTGGCCGAAGGCGCAAAGGGCCAGCGCCTTGGTCTCGGCAGAGAGGCCGGCGTTAGAAATCAGCTCCCGTATCTGGCGCCAGGAGCGGCCATGCCCATGCGTGTGCGTGGCTTCCTGAGAATGTTCGTGCACGTGCTCATGCGAGTGCCCATGTCCGGCTTCGTGGACGTGCTCGTGAGAATGAGAGTGAGTGTGTTCATGGTGGTGAGTATGCGTATGGCTTGGCCCGTGCTCATGTGGATGAGCATGTTCGGGTTCGCCTGCTTCGGCAAGCTCTTCGCCGACCAGCACATCCACCTTGGTGGCGCGAATGCCGCTGCGATCCACCCTCGAGAACCGCAGACGGGCTCCGATGTGGAGCGCCTCGACCGCTTGTTCCATCACGTCCTGGGGTACGCCGGCATCGATCAGCGCGCCCAGCATCATGTCGCCGCTGATACCGGCGAAGCATTCCAGAAATCCTGTTCGCATGGTTCTATCTTCCTCTAACAACGGGCAAGTCTTGCCCTAACGCGCAGCAGTCAGCGCCGAGACCGGCAGCAGCTCGTTCATCGATCCCGAGCGATACCCGTCGCAATCCACTGCAACATAGTGGAAGCCCGCCGCCTTGACCGCCGCACCGATCCTCCGGAACGTCTGAGGGTCCAGAGCCGCCGTCATCTCTTCTTCTGCAATCTCCACGCGCGCGATGGCGCCGTGGTGCCGGACACGCACCCGCCTCAAGCCCAGAGCAAACAGTGCCTCTTCGGCATCCTCGATCATCCGCAGAACCTCCGGCGTGACGCGGCGTCCGTATTCGACCCGCGACGACAGGCAGGCCGACGCCGGCTTGTCCCAGATGCGCAGCCCGGCCGCCTTCGCGAGCGTACGAATGTCCGCCTTGCCCAGCCCGGCGTCGGCCAGCGGCGCGGCTACCAGGTGGGCGGCCGCGGCCTTTTGCCCGGGCCGGAAGTCACCCTTGTCATCCGTATTCAACCCGTAGGCCACGGCCGCGAACTCGAGCCGCCTGCGCTCGCCTTCGAGCACGGTAAACAGCTCGTCCTTGCAGTGAAAGCAGCGGTCCGCGCCGTTCACCGCATACGCTTCGTGTTCCATCTCGGCCGTCGAAACGGTGTGCAGCGGGATGCGGTTCTCTTCGGCAAACAGCAGCGCGTCTCTTAAATGGCTGCGCGAGAGCGAGGGCGAGTCCGCGATGACGGCCAGCATGCGCTCGCCTAGCACCTGGTGCGCGGCCCATGCGAGATAGGCAGAATCGATACCTCCGGAGTAGGCGACCAGCACGCTTGAGAGCGCTCGCAGGCGCGCTTCGAGCGCCGACTGCTTTTCGAGCAGAGCTTCGGGCAGGATCATGGCTGACGGCTTGGATGCGTCTCGCCGCCACGGAAGAGCGGCCAGGCGGCGCTTCCTGCCGCCAAGTTTCGCGCGATGAAGCCGACCGGCGCCTGCGCGTGAAGAAGCGAAAGCGTTACCCTTGTAGCGATGGCTCTGCTCGCCGCGCTATCGACATTCACTCCGCAGGAGCGCCGGCAGCGCCAGCGGCTCATCGTGCGCGATGCAGTTGCGCTCTCAACCCTGCTGGCCATCGCCGTAGTGCTGTCTTTCACCACGTACCTGCTCTTCCATTCCTTCGAGCGCCACCGGCAGGAGCTGGCCCAGCGCTGGAAGGCGCGGGGAGAGACCGCGATGAAGCAGAACAAGCCGGCGCTCGCGGTAAACGCGCTGCACTCGGCGCTGGCCTACGAACCTGATGACCGCGGCATCGAGATCGAGCTCGCCACCGCGCTGGCCGCAGCCGGCCGAACGCAGGAGGCGGTCGCCTACTTCAACACCCTGCGCGAAGCAGAGCCCGGCAACGGGCTCATCAACCTGCAGCTGGCCCGCCTCGCCGCCCAGCAGGGCAATGCACCCCTGGCAGTCGACGAGTACCAGGCCTCGATCGACGGGACCTGGTTCGGAGACGGGTTCGTCCGCAGGCGGGCGATCCGCTTCGAGCTGAGCCGCTACCTCATCAGCCTGGGCCGCCTCAGCGAGGCGCGCAACCAGCTGCTAATTGCGGCCGGCAACTTCCCCGAAGACATGCAGGTGCAGCTCACCGCCGGCAGCCTGCTGCTGGAGGCAGGGGACGCGCGCGACGCCCTCGACATCTACCGGCGCGCCTCGGAGCGCCGCACGGCCCGCACCGAAAGCCTGATCGGCGCCGCGGCGGCGGCGAGCGACCTCGGACACTACGCGCAGGCAAGGACCTTTGCCGCATTGGCATCCGCACAAGCCGATTTCGCGCACCAGCCGGACGCTCTCAGGGAAAAGGCGCGCACCCTGCTCAGTGATGCCGACAGCGTGCTGGCGCTCTACGCCTCGCCCTCGCTTGAGCCGCGCGCCCGCGCAGAGAGGATCGTCCGCTCCCTCGACCTGGTCAAGGCGCAGCTGGGCGGGTGCGGCGATGGCGGCCCAGCAGCCGCACCCCCAAACCCCAGCCTGTCGAGCCCGGCGGCCGGGGCGACGCCAGGCGTCAGCGGCGTCGTCGGTGCGGTGTCCGGAGCAGTCTCGGGCGCGGTGTCAGGTGCAGTTTCAGGAACGCTGCGCGCCGCCGGCATCGGCCCGAAACCCGGCAGTCCCGCATCCTTGCCACCGCAGTCTGCGCCAGCACCACTGACGGAACTCGACACTCTTCGCTCCCGCATGGCACAGCTGCCCGCCGGAGCCGCGCTCGCCCGGCAACTGGAGCGCGATCCCTCCTTCGCGCAATCCACGCTCCAGCTCGTCTATCACACCGAGAAGGTGGCAAGCGCAACCTGCAAGACCGCGCCGCTGTCTGCTGACGATGCGTCGCTCTTGAAGATCGCACGCGCCCCTGAAGCCGTGGAGCAGATGTGAAGCTCGAAGACATCAAGCTGCCGGCCGGGGTCGACCCTCCCTCCGCTGCCGGGCCTGAGATCCCGCCCGACGTTCTGCCCGATGCCGCCGCCGGCAGCGAGGCAGCCGTCGCCCCCGAGCCGCACCTGGACCTCCAGAAGATCGCGCCCACCCGCGAAGAGCGGCTCTTCCTGGTGCTTTCTATCTTTATCGGCGTGCTCTCCGGACTATTGGTGGTCTCGTTCCGGGTGGCGATCGAGTGGATCCGCATCCTGACCCTGGGCTCCGCACCGCACGTTGGGCAGGCGCGGCTGATCTTCGTTCCCGTCGTCGGCGGCCTGGTTGTTGCCGCGCTGGTGCAACTGTTCTTTCCCGGCGCGCGGGGCTCCGGGGTCAACCAGACCAAGGCCGCCCTCTACGTCTACAACGGCTTTATCTCCTTCAAAACGGTTACCGGCAAATTCATTACCGCCGCGATCGCGATCGGCTGCGGCTTCTCGCTTGGTCCCGAGGATCCATCTCTCCAGATCGGCGCCGGCGTCGCATCGATCGTGGCCCGGCGACTGGGCCTGTCGCGGCAGAGACTGCGGCTGTTCGCGCCCATCGGTGCGGCGGCCGGCCTGGCTGCCGCCTTCAACGCACCCATCTCCGCCATCCTCTTCGTCATCGAGGAGGTCATCGGCAACTGGTCGGCCGCGGTGCTGGGCTCAATCGTCCTCTCTGCCATCGCCAGCGTCTGCGTCGCACGATGGTTCTGGGGCTCGGCGCCCATGTTTCGTATCCCTTCAGTCACGCTGCGCGATCCGCGCGAGCTCACGGCCTACGCGGTTCTCGGCGTCATGGGAGGATTCTCGGCGCTGGTTTTCTCGAAATCTCTCGGCTACCTGCGTCCGCGCCTCCGCAGGCTTCCCCGGTGGACACAGTTCGTCCAGCCCGGAGTGGCCGGACTGATCGTCGGCGCCATCGGCTTCATCGGCTTCCCCCAGGTCATGGGTCCCGGCTACGAGGTCATGGACCAGGCCATGCACGGGCAGTTCGGCTGGGAGATGCTGGCGGGGCTGGTGCTGCTGAAGATGCTCGCCACGACCGTCTCCTTCTCCAGCGGAACCCCGGGCGGCATGTTTGCTCCCACACTGTTTGCCGGCACCATGCTGGGCGCCGCGGTCGGAGCCTTCCAGCATGACTTCTTCCCGCATTTCACCGGCTCCGTCGGCTCCTATGCTCTGGTGGGTACGGGCGTCCTGTTCGCCGGCTTCCTCAGGGCGCCGCTCACCTCTGTCTTCATGGTGCTCGAGGTGTCGGGCAACTACTCGATCATTCTGCCGGTCATCCTCGCGAACACCATCGCCTACCTGCTTTCGCGATCGCTGCAGCCGGTGCCCATCTTTGAGCTGTTCACCCACCAGGATGGACTGGAGCTGCCCTCGATGGAGGAGCAGCGCGAGGAGATCGGTCTCCGCCTTGAAGACGCGCTCGCTCCCCTGGCGGTGCCGGTCCTTGAAGGTACGGAAACCCTGGCGGCAGCCGCGATCGAGCTCACGCTTGCTCCGCAGGACTACCTGCTGGTGCACTTTGCCGACACCACCCTGTATGCCCTGGCCGGTGCCGAACTCCAGTCGCTGCAGGCGGCCTTCACCCCCGAGACTCCGCTCGAGCGCGCCATCGGGCCCGACCGCGCCCCGCTGCTCTTTCCCGATCAACCGCTCGACCTGGCGCTGAGACACTTCCCGCGCTGGCCGTTTCTTCCTATCTCCAATCGCGCGTCCAAAGACACCCTCGAAGGAATGGTGACGCTGGACGGGATTCTCAGCCGCTACCGGCTTCACTAAGCCTGGCTTGCATCCCCTGGACACTGCCCTTAGTCTCGGCATAGAGCTGGGAGTCACATCTGAGTCTTCTGCAACGATTGCTGCTGGGATGCCTGCTGCTGGTCGCGCTGGTGACGGCACTGAGCATGCTGGTGCGCACCTCGTTTGTCGAGCTGCGCAAGCTGGACGTGGCGCAGCAGGACGCCGACCGCGCCGCAGGATCGATGGCCGTCGCGCAGGGCGCGCTTGCCCGCGAACAGATCGTTGCAGAACGCGCGGCACTCGCCTTTGCGGCGCGGTCAGCGACCGGCACTGCGCCCAGTGGAGCGCCGAAGGCGAACCACCGGCGCCAGGAGATAGACGAGACTGCTCGCCGCCAGGACGAGATCGCGCGCGCCAGGATAGAACAGTTCGCCGCCGTTACCCAGCAGCGGCTGAAACAGGCTGCAGCCGCCGTCGCCACGCTCCCCCAGGCGCCAAACATCGACGATGAGGTCTCCAGGCACGAATCCTTCCGGCTGCGTTTTCACAAGACCAGTGACTACGCCGTCGCGGGAGAGCTTGAGCCGCTGAACGCCAGCCTCTCTCGCCGCCTGGAGACGGTGCGCGACCTGCGCGATCGCACCGAAGGTGCGGTCGAGAATGATCGCCAGACGCTGCGCGCCCGGCTGATCGCGGTCTGCGGCTTCAGCATCCTGGTGGCGATCGGCATCAGCGTGGCCACCATCGTGATGGTGATCCTCCCCCTGCGGCAGACCGCGGCGACCGCCAGGCGCATCGGGCAGGGCGAGCTGCACAAGCGCATCGAGTGGAGCGTCGACGACGATCTCGGCGAGATCGCGACCGAGGTCAACCGCATGGCCATCCGCCTGCGCGACCTGCGCGAGACTGAGGCCGGGCGACGCCAGATGGAGCACCAGCTCTCGGATGCCGTCGTGCAATCGATCTTTGAGCCGGTGATTGTTACCGATGCGCGCGGACAGCTCCTGAAGCTGAACCAGGCCGCACGTGAAGTGCTGGGCGACGCTGCCGCCGACCGCATGGCGCTCACCAACACCCCCGGCGGCGACAAGATCCTGAGCGCGATTGCCGGCGCGGTCTCGATGCAGCGGGCTATGGCCGCCGAGGGCGAAGCCGCCATGCTGCCCATGCGCGTGGGCCAGGCGCAACGCGGATACCGCCTGCGCACCACACCCATGCGCGACAGTGAAGGCCGCCTGCTGGGCGCAGTTACCGTGCTTGAGGATGTGACCGAGCTTCAGGACCTGGACCGCTTCAAGAGCCGCTTTCTCTCGGTCGCCTCGCAGAAGCTGCGCGACCCCCTGCAACAGCTGCGCGTCGCGCTCCATGCACTCGCACGTGGCTATGCCGGGGAGCTGCGGCCGCTGCAGGCCGATGTGCTGCAGGGTGCTGAGGAAGAGGCGCAGCGCATGGACGAGCTGATGTCGGACCTCTTTGAGGTAGCGGAACTCGAGAGCGGTCGCCGCACTCTGAAGGTCGAGCAACTGCGCCCGCTCGATCTGCTGCAGGAAGCGCGCGAGCGCATCCGTTCGCAGGCGGCTGAGCGCAGCATCGAGGTCGAGATCAATGCCTTCGCCGACCTCTCGCGCGTCAATGCCGATCGTCGGGCGTTGCGCTCCATCTTCGAGAACCTGCTGACCAACGCATTGCGCTACACGCCACCCGGCGGCCTGATCTGCCTGGAAGCGGTGGAGCTCAAAGACTTCATCCAGTTCAGCGTGCGAGATAACGGCCGCGGCATCGAGACGGAACGGCTGCCCCGCATCTTCGGCCGCTTCAACGACACCGGCGAAACCAGGGATCCCGCCCAGGCTGATGCACATGGGCACTCCGGCAGCGGCACCGGCCTGGGACTGGCGCTGGTGCGGCGTCTGGTCGAGTCCCACGGCGGGCAGATTTCGGTTGAGAGCCGTCTCGGCTACGGCACCACCTTTAGCTTTACCATGCCGGTGGCCCGTGTCTCGGTCATGCGCCACCCGGTTGAGGCAGGCTGACCGATGGCCGCATCTGAAGCGCCTGACTCATCCGAGAGAAAGCTGGTCCTGCGCGACGCCGAGACCGGCCTGCCGCGGAACGAGAGTCCTGCGCCGCAGCCGGCCACCGACCCGCGGCCGCAGGCCATTGAAGAAGCACCGCGAGCCCGCCTCCGGGTCTACATCGGCGCCGCTCCCGGCGTCGGCAAGACCTACCAGATGCTCGAGCATGCGCACGAGTTGAAGGCCGGCGGCACGGACATCGTCATCGGCTACGTCGAAACCCACGGCCGCGCGGAAACCGCTGCCCAGATTCGCGACCTCGAGATCATTCCCCTGCGATCGATCGAGTACCGCTCCGTCACCCTGCGCGAGATGGATGTGGACGCGATCATGGCCCGGCGTCCGCACACCGTCATCGTCGATGAACTGGCGCACACCAACGTGCCCGGCTCGCGCAACAGCAAACGCTACGAAGACGTGCTCGAGCTGCTTGAGGCCGGCATCAGCGTCGAGACCGCCGTCAATATTCAGCACCTCGAAACCCTCAATGACGCGGTTGCGCGCTCCGCCAACATCCAGGTGCGCGAGACCATCCCCGACAGCTTCCTCAATCGCGCCGACGAGGTCGTCAACGTCGATATTCCCATCGACGAGCTGCGCAGCCGCATGCGCGCCGGCAAGATCTACTCCCCGGACAAGATCGAGCAGTCCCTGGCCAATTTCTTCCGCAAGGGCAATCTCACCATGCTGCGCGAGCTCGCGCTGCGCAAGACCGCCGAGCAGGTCTCCTCCGCCGCCAGCACCTATCGTCGCGTGCAGGGGCTCGAGCAGGCGCCCATCCCGGAGAAGGTCATGGTCTGCCTCTCGCACCGGCCGGGCACCGAGCGGCTGATCCGCGTGGCCGCCCGCATCGCCGGCCGCCTGGCCTCAAATTGGTACGCCGTCTACGTCGAAGGTCCGCATGCGCGCGAGCCCTCGGAGCCCGAAGCAGCAGCGCGTTTAGCGGAGTACCGGCGGCTGGCGAAGTCGCTCGGCGCGCAGGTGGTGACGCTTGAAGACAAGCGCGTGGGCGACGCGCTGATCGCCTTTGCCAAGCGCGAGAACATCTCCCACGCGGTCTTTGGGCAGGCCGCGCGGTCGCGCCTCGACCTGCTGTGGCGCGGATCCGTGATCAACGACTTCCTCAACGAGATGCGTGACACCACCGTCCAGGTGGTGCCCATGGGCAAGCCGCGCCGCTAGAAGCCCCATCCGGCGTGATATTTTTGGAAGATACGATCCTTGTGAGCTCGTAGCTCAGTCGGTAGAGCAATGCACTTTTAATGCATGGGTCCTGGGTTCGAGTCCCAGCGGGCTCACCACGTATTCCTTCTCAGCGCGAGACCTGGACAAAGAGCGAAAAGAAGAGGCGCCGCCATTTCGTAGCGCCTCTTTTTTGTTGCGCCAGGCGCTTCAGAAGCGGAACTTCCCGGCCAATTGAATGATGCGGTAAGAGTCCGTGTAAGTCGTCGTGATCTCGCCGAAGTTCGAAGCCCCGAACGTGGTGTTCGGTTGCGCAAATTCCGGCGAGTTGAGCATGTTGAAGAAGTCCGCGCGAAGCTCGACGTTCAGCGGCCGATCGCCACCGGTCAGGTTGGTCGATTTGGCAATCGTCATGTCGATGTTCTCGCGAGTGGGGCCGTAGAAGGAGTTGCGCGGCAGACTCCCATACGTAGGATTGGTAGGCAACACGCCCGGATCGTTGACCAGGCCGGCATCGCTGAAGTTAGCCGCGCTGATATAAACCGCGCCGCCGTCCGGAGCGGTATTCTTGTGCGGGCTGAAGATCTGCACCTTGTTGCCCACCAGGTTGGTGTGGACGAGTTCTGAGTCACCGGCCCCCGATGGCCCGGGAATGCTGGGCGAGCGCGACAGGTTAGCATTCACATCGATCGGAAAGCCGGACTGCCAGCTGGCGATCGGATAAAGGCTCCAGCCCTGGGTCAGCATCTTCGGAGCCCGGGTGAAGGCTTCATCAAAGGGCAGGTCCCATCCGCCCGAGAAGACGACGCGGTTCCTCACGTCCGCATCTGAAGGCGCATAGAACAGATTGGTGTTGTAGTAGGGCACCTCGGAGTTCCTTTGCCGGAAACCCGAAACATTGTCCATGTTCTTGGCCAGGGTGTAGGAGAGTTGAAAGTAGACAGTGCCCGCGCGGCCCAATCTTCCCGTCTGCTTGCGCAGGCTGGTTTGCAGGCTGTTGTAATTCTCGCTGGTCACGTTGCGGAAGGTATCAAGATAGCTGTAGTTGCCGTCGCCGCCGTTGGCCTGGTCGTAGAGCCGATCCGTTGCTGAACCGATGACGAACGGGTTCGAGTCAGCAAGCGCGGTGTACTTGCGGCTCACGCTGGCCACGTACGCCGCCTCCGCCGTAACGCCCTGCCCCAGCGAGCGCTGCACTCCCAGGTTGTACTGGATGGTGTACGGGGTGCGCAGATGCGGATCGACAAAGTAGACACCCCCGCCGCCAAAGGGGAGAAAGCCGCTGGCGCCGAAGTTGAGGTTCTGCGACGGCGGCTTCGACGGAAAGGTGTTGACGCTGCCGGTCGAACCGTAAGGGTCCTGGTAGTAGCCGGTTCCGGTTGTGGTAAGAGAAGGTGTGCCATTCGGGTAGCTTGTGCTGGGAGGCAGGCCCGGCGGCGTGAAGAACAGGTCGCTGTAGCCGAAGAAGGGCGCCTGCCCGTTGAACTGCAGGTTGTCTTCACCCTTGAGAATGTCAAAGAACATGCCCACTCCGCCGCGGACCACCGTGGTTCCCTTGCCGCCCACGTCATAGGCAAAGCCGAAGCGGGGGGCAAAGTCGTTCTTGACCGGGAAGTTTGCGCCGGTGGGCGCGCCCTTGTCGCCGGGAAACAGCAGGCCTTCCGGAGCACCGATGAAGCGCGTGGACTGAGCCCCGGAAATCAGTGAGAAGCTGCGTCCCTGGGTGTCATACTTGGGGCTGCCGTACTCGTATCGCAAACCAAGGTTGAGGGTCAAATTCTTGAGCGCGTGCCAGTCGTCCTGGGCAAAGAGGGCCGTATCCTTAGTGCGGACGTTCGACGGAGCCGCGCCGAACTGCAGGTACTCATCGGGCGAGCCGGCAAGGAACTCGGCATACCCCGTGGCGCTGCCGACCGTCGCAAACGCCGGGTCGCCTGAGGTGTAGTTGGCCAGGCCGTAAAAGTAGAAGGTACCGTCCACGTAGAAGTCGTACTTCGTATTGTTCTGGTAAGGAGAGAAGTAGACCCCGAACTTGAGGTTGTTCGAGCCCTTCGTCCAGGTCACGTTGTCCGAGTAGGCGAACGTGTTGTTGGTGAGCGTGGTCGGACCCTGGGGACTGAAGCCTATGGTCAGGGCGCTTGGAATATCAACCAGGCGGGTGGGCCCGGTAACCTGGTCCGGAGTGATGCCGATGCCCAGCTGAGAGGGGGTTGGCAGCGTGGCCGCGGGTACGTCCTGCGTGTTCAAGAGCCGCTGCGCGACCACCCGGAACTCGTTCAGCACGGTCGGAGAGAAAGTTCGCGTGTATTCGATGTTAATGACCTTCGCGAGCTCAGTGGACGTGGTAGGAAAGACGGTGGTGGCGCCCCCATTGAACGGGTCCAGCTCCGGCTGGTTATTGTGCGCCATCGATACGGAGATACGATCCTGGGGCGTGATTTCGAGATCGAACTTGGCGTTGTATTGATCGAAGTTGAGGGTGCTGCTCCCGACGGGCGCGATGAAGCCCGTGGGACTGGATGGGATGAGCCCTGCGGCAATGTACTTCTGCGCAGTGGGGTCGATCTTGGTCGGATCCATGATGGCATTCGCAGCCTTGGCGGGATCGGCCTGGAAGTAAGGGTTTTGCTGCAGGAAGAGCGCGATTGCCGGGTCAGGTCCACCATCGGTTCCAGCCGTGGAGAAGTCGCCGTTCAGCTCCGCCGTGGTGTAGACCTGCTCTGAGCCGTTGATGACCGAGTTAGTCTGTCGCTGACCCTGGTAGGAGAAAAAGAAGAAGTAGCGGTCCTTGCGGGGAAGCACCTTGGGGACAAACATCTCGCCGCCGATAGTCGCGCCGAACTGGTTGCGCTTCAAATTGTTGCGGGGCAGATCATTCCGCTTGTTGAAAAAATCGTTGGCGTTGAAGTCAGGGTTCCGGTTGAATTCAAAAAGCGTACCGTGGTACTTGTCCGTTCCTGATTTTGAAACGACAGTGATCACCCCGCCTCCGTTGCGGCCGTACTCGGCGGAGTAGCTGTTCTCGAGAATGCGGAACTCCTCAACCGCATCCGGATTCGGATTGAAGACAACACCGTTATTGAGCAGGCTGGTGTTGTTGCCGCCGTCAAGCAGGTAGGTCACGGAGTCGGTGCGGCCGCCGGCGATCGAAACGTTGCCGGCACTCGTATTGTCAGGGTTGCCGAGCGTTACCCCGGGCTGCAACTGCGCGAGATCGAGAATATTGCGGCCGTTCAGTGGCAGATCGACCAGCGGGCGAGCCGTGACTGAACCGCCCACCGTCGAGCTCTCGGTATCGATCTGCGCTGCCTGGATGGTGACCTGCACGCTCTGCTGGGAGCCCTCGACAGGCAGCTTGAAATCAACCCGCTGAGATGCGTTGATCTCAAGCTGGTAAGTCGGGGACGTGGTAGTCGCAAAGCCAGCTTCCGATGCCTGAACGGTGTAGGCGCCGATCGGCAGCTGATTGACCTGGTAGCTGCCATTCTTGTCCGTCTTGGTAGTGTTCGTGACCCCGGTCGCGGTGTTGGTCACAGTGATCGCGGCGTCCGGTATAACGGCTCCCGTCTTGTCGGACACCTGGCCGATGATCTTGGCCGTTGTATCCTGAGCACGTACAACCCTGCACACAGAACTGCATACCAGCAGCGAGACGACAACTTTGATCATGAGCTTCTGCTTTCGTGCCATAAAGCCTCCGGGAAACGGTCGCTCCGCGCGTGATCTTAACGGTGCCGCGGTGGGGTGTGAACTTGTTTCGGCGATTATAGAGCCACAATGCGGTTCCGGAGTGCCATGTTCGACTGAACTTTCTCACCATAGATCGTGAAAGAGGCTTCTCAGGCGGCCCGGCTCCTTACGATAGTTTTAGAACAGCGGGCACGAGAACTCTCCAGGCTCGGCGAGGACGCATGAGCATCCAGGTTCTTCTGAAGCACCGGACCGAGTACAGGTATGCGCAGCCGGTGACGCTCGGTCCGCAGGTGATCCAGCTCCGTCCGGCGTCGCACACGCGCACGCCCATCCTCAGCTACGCGCTCCATGTCACCCCCGCGCGGCACCTGCTCCGGTGGCTCTTCGACGCGCATGGCAATCACCTGGCGAGGCTCATCTTTTCGGACAAGACACGCGAGTTCCTGGTTGAAGTTGAGTTGCGGGTGGAGATGGGCGACTTCAATCCCTTTGATTTCTTCCTCGAGCCGGGTTACGACCAGTTCCCTTTCGCCTGGTCACCTGAGCTCGCGCGCGACCTCGCGCCCTACCGGACGGTCGCGCCTGCAGGTCCGCGCCTGCAGGCCTTCCTCAGCGGCATCTCGCGCGCGACCCAGAATACCGTCAGCTTTCTAGTAGGTTTGAACAGCCGCATCCGTGATGCTGTGCGTTACGTCACCCGCATGGAGCACGGCGTGCAGTCGACCGAGGAGACGCTGGAGCTGGGATCAGGCTCCTGCCGCGACTCGGCCTGGCTGCTGGTCGAGGCGCTGCGCCACCTGGGCTTCGCGGCGCGATTTGTCTCCGGATACCTGATCCAGCTTGCGGGCGACGACGGCGTGCCCGCGCACGACTCGACCGACCTGCACGCCTGGGCCGAGGTGTTTCTGCCCGGCGCAGGATGGATCGGCCTCGACCCGACCTCCGGGCTGATGGCGGGCGCCGGTCACATCCCGCTCGCCTCGACCCCGCAACCGCTGCAGGCGGCGGCTATCTCCGGAACCGTATCGCCCTCCAAGGTCGACTTCAAACACTGGATGTCGGTCGAGCGCGTGAACGAGACGCCCACCACCGCCCGGCCGTTTACCGGCGCTGCCTGGGCGCGGCTGGTGGCGGTCGCCCACGCGGTGGACGATGAGCTTGAAGCAGGCGGCGCCCGCCTGACCATGGGCGGCGAACCCACCTTCGTCGCCATCGATGATCCGGAGCACGTGCAGTGGAACTTCGACGCGCAGGGACCTGAGAAACGCAGCAAGGGCATGGCGCTGGTCCGCGCCATGCAGCAGCGCCTGGCGCCGGGCGCCATACTCCACTACGGACAGGGAAAGTGGTATCCCGGCGAGGAGCTGCCGCGCTGGGCGATGGGATTTTTCTGGCGAAAAGACGGCGTGCCCGTCTGGGAAAACACGTTCCTGATCGCGCTTGAAGACGACGCGCTCGGCTACACCACCCAAGACGCGCGCCTGTTCATGGAGGCGCTCACGCGCCGGCTCGAAGTCTCGTCCGAAAACGTGCTGCCCGCTTACAACACTGCGGAAGACGCCGAGCCTGCCGGCTACGTGCTGCCGCTGCGGCGCAGGCAGCCGGGCGGCCGTCTCTCGTGGTCGAGCCAGCTTTGGTTTGAGCGCCCCGAGCGGCTGATCCTTACCTGGGGCGATTCGCCCATCGGCTATCGGCTTTCGGTCGACGTCATGCCCTGGGTCACGCCCGATCCACTGGACTACGACTGCGAGGCCAGTCCCGATGGCCGCACCGATCTGCCGCTCTTGCCCGCGCGGCCGCCACGGCGCGCAGAGCTGTTCGCCCGAGAGCCCGCTCCCGACCCGCTGCCGCCACTGGCCCAGGACGACGATTCGGCGTCCGAAAAGATTCGCCCCTCGCTCTGCGTCGAGGCACGTGACGGCCGGCTGCACATCTTCTTCCCCTACCTGTCAAAGCTCCCTGACTACCTCGACCTGGTCGCCGCAGTCGAAGACACCTGCGCCTATCTCGGCAGGCGCGTGTGGCTCGAGGGCTACCCTCCGCCTCGGGATCCTCGCCTGCTGGCGTTTGGGGCGACACCCGATCCCGGCGTGCTCGAGATCAACCTGCCGCCGGCCGAGCGCTGGGACGAGATCGAGCGCGTGAACACCATCCTCTACGAAGAGGCGTCAAAGCTGCGCCTCACCACCGATAAGTTCACCGCTGACGGTGGCCACGGGGCGACTGGAGGCGGCAATCACATCACCCTGGGCGGCGTGAGCACCCTTGACAGCCCCTTTTTGCGCCGGCCCGACCTGCTGCGCAGCATGGTCACCTTCTGGCAGAATCATCCGTCGCTCTCATACCTCTTCGCCGGCATGTACGTGGGCCCCACCAGCCAGTATCCCCGTGTCGACGAAGCGCGCATGGACGCGCTCTATGAGCTCGAGGTCGCCTTCAGCCACCTGTCTCCCGAGGGTGCCGAGCCGACCGTCATCGACGCGCTCTTCCGCAACCTGCTGGTCGACGTGACCGGCAACTCGCACCGGGCGGAGTTCTGCGTCGACAAGCTGTACGCACCCTACGGCTCCGGTTTGCAGGCTGGACTCTTAGAGCTGCGCGCTTTCGAGATGACGCCGCACGTGCGCATGTCCTTAGCCTCGGTGCTCGTCGTTCGGGCACTGGTGGCGATGTTCTGGCGTGCGCCCTATCAGGGCAGGCTGGTGAGGTGGGGTACCACGCTGCACGACCGCTTTCTGCTGCCGGCATGTATCGAGCACGACTTCCACGAAGTGCTGGAGCAGCTGCGTCAGGCCGGCTTCGCCTTCGAAGACAAGTGGTACACAGCACAGATGGAGTTCCGCTTCCCGAAGCTCGGTTCGGTGGTCGCAGACGATGTCGAGCTCGAACTGCGCCAGGCACTCGAGCCCTGGCACGTTCTGGCCGAGGAGTCGACCTCCGGCGGCACCGTCCGCAGCGTCGATTCCTCCCTCGGCAGGATCGAGGTTCGTCTCTCCGGCGCCGACACCAGCCGCTACGCCGTCATCTGCAACGGGCGGCGGGTTCCGCTCGCGTCCATGGACGACCGGCGCCGTCAGGTAGCCGGTGTCCGCTATCGTGCCCGCAAACTCAGTGCAACCCTGCATCCTACTGTGCCTGTGCACCTGCCGCTCACATTCGACCTCATCGACACGCTGAAGAACCTCTCTGTCGCGCGCTGCAGCTATCGCGAAGGACCGGTATACGAGTCGCGCCCGTGCAATGCGACAGAAGCCGAGCGCCGCCGGCTGGAGCGCTTCTTCGTCGAGGAACCGCCGTCCGGCCCGGCGTACGTGCCCGCATCAACGGCAGACGCCGTCTTCCCGCTCACGCTTGACCTGCGCTTTCCCGTGCCCGAGACCTCCGGCAGCACCGGCGAATCGGAGTCTGTCACCGTCCCGGTTACCGAATCCACGGAACACGTCCATTGAGTCTGGATCTGTATCAGACGCCATTACGTTACGGCGCAGCGTACGACGAACTGTCCGCCGACGGGGTCACGCCGCGTCCGCACTGGGCGCGCCTGATGGAGGAGTTACGCTCCGTGGGGCGCGAAGAGCTGGGCCGCCGCTGGCACCGCGCCGAGCGCCGTATCCGCGAGAACGGCATCACCTACAACATCTATAGCGACCCACTCGGCGCCAATCGGCCCTGGCGCACGGACATGATCCCGCTGCTCATCGCCGCCAACGAGTGGCGCCACATCGAGGCCGGGGTCAAACAGCGCGCGCGCCTTCTAAGCCTGCTCCTTGAAGACCTCTACGGCAAGCAGGCCCTGGTCGCCGGAGGCCATTTTCCCCCGGCGCTGCTCTTCGCCAATCCTGCCTTCCTGCGACCGCTGGTGGGCGTGCGGGTGCCCGCGCACAGCTACCTGCACATGCTCGCCGTCGACCTCGCCCGCTCGCCCGACGGCCAGTGGTGGGTGCTTGCCGACCGCACCCAGGCGCCCTCCGGGATGGGGTATGCGCTTGAGAACCGCACTATAGTCTCCGATGTCCTGCCCGACCTGTTTCGCGCCTCGAACGTGCTGCGCCTGGCGCCGTTTTTCCGTGCCCAGCGCGAGGCGCTGACCTCCATGGCTGCCAAGGAAAACCCGCGCATCGTTCTGCTCACGCCCGGGCCCTACAACGAGACCTACTTCGAGCACTCCTATCTTGCGCGCTATCTCGGCTTCACCCTGGCCGAGGGCTCGGACATGACCGTCCGCGATCGCTGCGTCTTCCTCAAAACCGTCGACGGCCTTGAGCAGGTGGACGTGATCCTGCGCCGCGTCGATGACAGCTACTGCGATCCCCTGGAGCTGCGCAGCGAATCCCTGCTGGGCGTGCCCGGCCTGGTCGACGCCATCGTCGCCGGCAATGTGAAGGTCGCGAATGCGCTCGGCAGCGGGCTGATCGAGACCGCCGCCATCATGCCGTTTCTGCCCAAGCTTGCGCGTCACCTCCTGCACGAAGAGCTGACGCTGCCCTCCGTCGCCACCTGGTGGTGCGGGCAGGACTATGCGCTCGAATGGGTCATCGCCCATCTCGATTCGGTCGTGGTCAAGCCTGCCTTTCCCTCACGCAACCTGGAACCGGTCTTCGGTGCGGAACTCGCCAAAGCCGAGAAAGAAAAGTTTGCGGAGAAGCTGCGCACCAGTCCCCACGAATATGTCGCGCAGGAGCAGGTCGCGCTCTCGACCGCGCCGGTCTGGGACGAAGGGCGTCTGCTCTCGCGCAGCGTGGTTCTGCGCACCTACGCGCTTCACACGGTCTCCGGCTGGAAGGTGATTCCCGGGGGCCTGGTGCGGGTCGCCGAAGCAGAAGGCTCAGTGGTCTCGATGCAGCGCGGCGGCCACAGCAAGGACGCCTGGGTGCTCTCGGATGGCCCCGTCGACACCTTCAGCATGCTGCCGCCCCGCAATGAGCCGGTACCGCTGCGCCGGGTCTCGCGCGCAATCCCCTCGAGCGTCGCCGACAACGTCTTCTGGCTGGGCCGCTACGCGGAGCGCGCCGAAAATATCGCTCGCATCCTGCGCACCATCGCACCAAGGGTCCGCCGCGCTGAGGCCGCCGAGCTTCGCTGCTTAGTCCGCCTGCACGCCTGCCTCGAGTCCCGACACAGCAAGCTGCCGAAGGCACGCGGTCGCCAGGCCACCAGCGCGGAGATCGAGGCCGAGCTGGTCTCGCTCACCATCGACCCGAAGCGCGGCGACAGCCTGGTCTCGACGCTGGCCGAAGTGGGCCGCATCGGCGGCAATGTGCGCGAACGGCTTTCGTCCGACATGATGCTGCTGATCGGGCGTCTACGGGAGTCGGTCGCGCCGTCTGATCCGGACGGGATCCCGCCACACTTTCTCGAATACCCGGCCATGCTCACCGGGTGCCTCGAGCTCTTGTCTGCCTTCTCCGGCATGGAGCGCGAAAACATCAATCGCGGCCTCGGCTGGATGTTCCTGAACATTGGCCGGCGCCTGGAGCGGGCGATGTACCAGGCGCGGCAGTTGCGCGAGCTGACCGCGCCGCTCGCGGAGCAGGACTGGCCCCTGCTTGAATGTCTGCTCGAAGTCGGCGACAGCTCGATGACGTACCGGACAAGATACTACACGACGCTGCAGCCGCTGGCAGTCTTGGACGTTTTAATGGCGGACGAAACGAACCCCCGCTCGCTCGATTTTCAGCTGGACCACTTAGCCGACTTATACGAAAAGCTGCCGCGTCACCAGGCTGAAGATTCGCGCGAAATGCGCGATGCCGTGGCTCGTCTGCGCGCCATCGATCTTAGCGACTTGAAGTATCCTCTTCCCGGCGCGCCGCAACCATCCCGTGCAGACGGACTGACGCGGCTGCGCAGGTTCTTTGCCGAGCTCGAGCGCCTGCTTCCTTCCTGGTCGAATAACATCTCGAGCCTCTACTTCAGTCACGCGCGCACACTGCCATTTACCATTGGTGAGTAAGTCCAATGACTTATAAAATCCTTCACCGGACCACTTACCGGTATAAGTACCCGGTCTCTGTCGGCAACCAGGTCGCGTGGCTGACCCCGCGCTCGCGTCCCGGCCATACCTTGAGTGCGCACGAGCTGCACATCGACCCGCTGCCTGCAACGCTCACCCAGCGGACCGACTTCTTCGGCAACCGGCAGTGGTTCTTTACCATTCAGCAGCCGCATCGCGAGCTGGTCGTCGAAGCGCGCAGCGAAGTCTCGGTAGGCGCAGCGCCGCTCGCGGTCGACACCTCGCCCGCCTGGGAAGAGGCCGCCCGCACCGTCCCCTCGGACACGACCGCCGAGGGTCTCGACGCCTGCCAGTTCTGCTTCGAGTCGCCACGCATTCGGCTGCGCCCGGAGTTTGCAGCTTATGCGCGGCTCTCGTTCACCGCAGAGCGGCCGCTGGCCGAGGCGCTGCTCGATCTCACCTCGCGCATCCACACAGATTTCCGCTTCGACTCGAAGGTCACCAATGTGCGCACCACAACGGAAGAGGTCTTCAAGAAGCGGCGCGGCGTCTGCCAGGACTTCGCGCATCTCGAGATCGCCTGCCTCCGCTCGCTCGGCCTCGCGGCGCGGTATGTCAGCGGCTACCTGCGCACCTATCCACCGCCCGGACGTCCGCGCCTGGTGGGTGCGGACGCCTCGCACGCCTGGGTCTCGGCCTGGATCCCGGGCGCAGGCTGGCTTGATCTCGACCCAACCAACAACCTGGTGCCCACCAACGGTCACGTAACCCTCGCCTGGGGCCGCGACTACGGCGACGTAAGCCCCCTGCGCGGACTTATCCTCGGAGGCGGCGCGCACACGCTAAGAGTGGGCGTCGACATGGAACCTATGGACAGTCAGGAGCGCGGTTGACTCTAGGCTCAAAAGAGCTGACAGGTCCCAACTTGGCCAGGGCCGCCTGAGCTTCCGACAAGACGACTTATCATTACTCATCTCGCTGTACGTTTCTGGTTGTATCGCGTAAGCTGTTGCCCGACCGTTTCTTTGCAGGAGGAACACGCAGTGGACTTCACCCGTAGGGAGCTGCTCGGCAGCGCCCTTGCAGTCTCTGCAACAATGCCACACCTACTCGCTTCGGCGCTGCCGAATCTGAGCACGGTTGCGCCGCACGCGAATCCCGATCAGTGGTACTGGTTTCCAGGGCACGCGTTCTGCATGAAGGCGAACGGGCCAGACACAAGAGGCAGCTCGGCCTTCCAACTCTGCGAGAATGGCCCGCGTGAAGGCACGCCCTTGCACAAACACACCTTTGAGGATGAGTCTTTCTTTGTGCTTGAGGGCAGTTTCGAGCTGACAATCGGGAGCAAAACCGTTGCCGGCGGACCTGGAACGTATGCGTTCGGTCCTCGCGGCGTTCCGCATCGCTGGACCAACGTTGGAACTGATCGTGGACGCATTCTGATTGTCTTTGAGCCAGCAGGGCTGGAGCGTATGTTCTATGAGATCGGAGTAAAGATCCCAAGCTCCAAAGCACCGCCACCGATGGACCCCGGTGCTCTGGTCTCACAAATGGAGACAGTTCCAGCGAAGTACGGAATGATCCGTGTCGGAGATTTCAAGTTTCCATCAAGAACCTGAAGCAAACTCTGCGTTACCGTCCACCTTTAAACTAGAACCTCGACTTATACCGATAAATGGGATGAGCAGGTCCTCCGAAGGAGGCGCAGACTGTTCCCATGAAGA
>CAXUND010000057.1:0-21271 GCA_964252445.1 uncultured Acidobacteriaceae bacterium
TGCCGGATGACACTTCATTGTCTCGCCTGAGCGCCGCCGTGTCGATGCGCGCCCGGGCGAGCGGGAGCGGGCGGGCTCATCTGGTGGGACCGGCCTGCCTCTTTTCGTAGCTCGAAGCATGAGCGGTCTTCCCATGGTCAAGGGCTCCTCCCCCAGCAGGCGTAGCTCTGCTCTTATACCGTGGCTGCTGAGTGCGGGCGCGATACCCGCTCCTGGACAAAGCGGGATTGTGCTTGCCGACCGGGACCGTAAGGCCGATTCATGCACCGACTGAAAGCCGACAAGCGTTCTGCGAGGCATGCGCCGGGTACCTCCTGCGTATGTAGCTTCAAGGCATGCGCTGGAGGGCATGTCCGAGACGCTGCGGCGCGAGCTCATGCTCTACGGCCTCGACGTGATCGTGATCGCTCCCGGCGCGGTGGTCACCGCCATAGGAACCAAGGGCGAGGCCGAGGACCTCAACACCTATCTGGCAACCGAATACGGACCGGCGCTGACGGGCTTTCGCGATTACTTCCTGGAAGTGCTGAAGAAGGGCTTTCCGGCGCGGCAGCTGGGAGAGTTCACCTACAAGGTTTTCACGGCGAAGAACCCGAAAACCCGCTACGCGATCGTGCCCCAGCGCTTCTCGAACTGGACTCTGCCGCGACTGTTGCCGGCACGCGTACTCGACCGGTTGATGGCCAAGCGGCTGGGCTTCAGCAAGTAGCCCCGCCTCAGTACCGGGGGACCTACTGCGCACGCACTAGCCCACTACCGTTGCTTCCTTCCGGACCTGGCGGGGTTTGCAGGATTGCGCCGCGTAGGGCCCGGCACACCATGATCTTACCATCTCAGGCTCATCCGTTCATTACTGCGCTTGCGAGTTCGCCGCCAGCGGACACGGACGAGACTAAGGTCTTACCCGCGAAAAAAAAGTTGAGGGAGCCGCTTGAGCGGCTCCCTCGTATTTAATCGAGTAGCGTCTGCTACCTAGGCATGACCGAGCCGTACACGTAGCCATTGCGCATGATCACGACCGGGGGGCGGGGCGCGAAGTAGGCGACCGGCGGCGGCACATACGCGTAGACGCGGGGCGGAGGCGCGACGTAGGTCTGAACGTAGGTCTGGGTGGGAGCGTAGACCGTCGGCGCAGGTTGCGGGGCCGGCACGTAGGCGGTGGGATCGCGATGGATCAGTCCCGAGGGTGCCTGCGAAGGCGCCTGGAAGCTCGGCACGCCCAGATCGTCCATCAGCTTCAGCGTGATGCGAGTCTCCTCCTTGAGCGTAGGGCGGGGGCCGCGGCGCGGAAGGTTGATGAGATCGATCGGCCACAGGATAGGCAGAGACCACTCGACGACGTCGGCGGTCAGGTGCCCCTTGCCATGGATTTTGCCGTCGCGGTCCACCGGGTAGCCGGGCACGTAAACGACCTTGGCCGAGACCGGGATGACGATGTCCGGCTGGATGATCATGCGGTCGAACTTGAGCTCCATCCAGCCGCGGCCCACCAGGTGACCTGGATCTTTGTAATCTTCAAAGCGGCCTTCGAGATAGGAGCCGTAAGGAAGCGTGGAGCGGCCATAGAGCTCGAGGTGGCTGATCTGGCAGAGCACCGGATCGCCGATCGCAGCTGTTTTGGAAGAAAGTTTTGGCTCGGAAACGGTGCACTGGATCAGCGAACCGGCTGGAACCAGCTGCTCGGCACGCGACATAAGCGGCGCGCTTAGCAGCAGGAAGAGTGCGGCTATCTTGACCTTCATCGAGGGGCCTCCTGGTCGAAGGGCTCCACTCCCGGAGCCGGTGGGCTTGCCGTTGGTCTCTGTCCGGTCCATGCAGCTGGATCCGGTGTCCTATGGTGACCGCTGCCGGCGGGAACGTCAATTGAAATTTGAGGCCTTTTGCCAGGTCTTCAACCCGATTTGGCCGCGCTTACACGTCGCAGATGTCGACCGCCTGCCGGAGGGACGGCAGTGGATCGTGCACCGGCACAAATTCATGTGCAACATAGCCGGTGAACCCGGTCGCGACGATGCCGCGCATCACCGCCGCCCACAACACTTCCTGGCTGTCATCGAGCTCGTGCCTGCCGGGCACGCCGCCGGTGTGGAAGTGCCCGAGCCACTGGTGGTGGTCGGTGATGGTGCGGACGAGATCGCCCTCCATGATTTGCATGTGGTAGATGTCGTAGAGCAATTTCACGTGCGCGGAGCCGACCTCCTCGCATACCCGCGCGCCCCAGGCGGTGTGGTCACACATGTAGCCGTGGTGGTCGACCTTGCTGTTGAGCAGTTCCATGCAGACGACGACGTTGTGGTCCTCGGCAATCTTCGCCAGCCGCTTCAGCCCGATAGCGGTGTTGTGCGCGCCTTCGTCGTCCGAGATGCCATCGCGCAGACCGGAGAAGGTGATCACGTTCGGCACCCCGGCTTTCGCGGCGATGGGAATGTACTTCTGCATGCCCGCGACGATCTCGTCATGGTGCTCGATGCGGTTGAGCCCGTGGTTGATCTCGCCGCCGCCGGCGTAGCCCATGGTGCACTTGAGCCCGTAGCGGGCGGGCACGTCGTACTCTTCGGGCTTGAGCAGGTCGATGCCGACCAGGCCGATGGAAGCTGCGTAGGCGCATAGCTGGTCGAGTGGCGTCTGCTTGTAGCACCAGCGGGAGACGGACTGGTGGATGCGGTTCTTGCGAGTTACGCGTTCGGTTTGCACTTCTGTCCACCCCGTCAGCGGAGCTGCTGCTGCCAGCGCCGCGCCCTTCAACACTTTGCGTCGATCCACCGTGGAGCTCCTGCTTAGTACGGATCGGCTAGAATACTACAGTGACACCACTCTCCACATTCGACGAGCGCGCTACCGCTGTCCTTACGCCGGCCGCGCCCGTGCGCATCGGCTTTGTCTCGCTTGGCTGCCCCAAGAACCTGGTCGACTCCGAGGTGATGATGGGCATGCTGCAGCAGGCCGGGGCGGTGCTGACGAACGAGCCGGAGACGGCGGATGTGCTGGTGGTCAACACCTGCTCCTTCATCGACTCGGCCAAGCAGGAGTCGGTCGACACGATCCTGGAGATGGCCGAGCACAAGATCGGCGTCGGCGGCCGCGCGCAGAAACTGGGCGGCCGCGCCAGAAAGCTTATTGTGGCCGGGTGCCTGGTCGAGCGCTATCGCGACGAGATCCAGCGGAACATGCCGGAGGTGGACGCGGTGGTCGGGACGGGTGAGTTGGAGCAGATTCTTTCGGCCGCCGGGCTGCTGGCTCCGGTAGCCGAGCCCTCGCCGTTCACGATCCTGAAAGACTCAATTGCTGGTGTGGTGCGGCCGGCGATGGAGACGGTCGCCTCCGCGCTGACGCCGTCGCGTCCTGAGGGCGACCTGCGCGAGAGCCAGGGCCGATTCACCCGCGCCGACTGGGACGGCGCGACGCCGGCGCTGCCGACCTACCTTTACGACCACACCACCCCGCGGCTGCTCGCGACCGGACAGGCCTCGGCCTACATCAAGATCGCCGAGGGCTGCGACCATCCGTGCAGCTTCTGCGTGATTCCCAACCTGCGCGGCAAGTTCCGCTCGCGGCGCTTTGAGTCGGTGGTCGCCGAGGCCGAGTCGCTGGTGGCGCGCGGGGTGCGCGAGATCACGCTGATCGGCCAGGACACCACCTGCTACGGCGAAGATTTTGGCCTGCGCGACGGCCTCGCGCTCTTGCTCGAACGGCTGGCGCAGATCGAGGGCCTGGTCTGGCTGCGCTTCCTCTACGCCTACCCGAACCGCATCACCGGCCGCCTGCTCGATACCATGGCGAAGCACGACAAGATCGCTAAATATCTCGACGTGCCGCTGCAACACGCCTCGCCGGCCGTGCTCAAGAGCATGCGCCGCGGCGCCGGGGCGGAGATCTTTCTCAAGACTCTTGAAAAGGCGCGGAGAGCGGTTCCGCATCTGGTCCTGCGCACCGGCTTTATCGTCGGCTTCCCCGGAGAGACAGACGCGGACTTCCGCATTCTGCAGGACTTTATTGCCGAGGCGAAGTTCGATTGGATGGGAGCGTTTGCCTACTCCGATGAAGAGGGTGCGGGCGCGTTTGCGTACGAAGCCAAGGTTCCCGCCCGAGTCATCGAGAGTCGCCGCCGAGCGCTGATGAAGCAGCAGCGGGAGATCAGCCGCGCGGCAAAGCAAGCCTGGGTCGGACGCACCTTGCAGGTGCTGGTCGAAGGCGAGTCAGACGAGACGCCGCTCCTGTGGGAGGGGCGCAGCCAGTTCCACGCACCGGAGATTGATGGCAAGCTGTACATCAATGACTTTGGGGAGCATGAAGGGCTGGTTCCGGGGACCTTCTACGAGGCCGAGATCACCGAGGCGCACGATTATGATGTGGTGGCGCGGATTGTAAGCTAGCCGCGCTCTCAACGCCCGGTCATCCTGCACGAAGTGAAGGATCTGCTACTGATTTTCCATCCTTGCCGTTAACAGCAGATCCTTCGCGTCGCTCAGGATGACAAACCGTAACAGTCACAGTCATCATCAACACAGTCAGGCAAGCTATTTCATCACGAGCCATGCCAAAGAAATCCGTTAAGAAGATCGCGCTCCGCTGCCCTACCTGCTCGAAGCTGGTCACCGCTGCTGACCCGGAGTTTCCTTTCTGCTCTGACCGCTGCCGGGTCATCGATCTCGGCAAGTGGGCGTCGGGCGCCTATGTGATCTCGTCGCCCGTCAACGATACCGGAGAGGATGAGGCGCAGGCGCGGCCCGCAGGCGATGCAGAGTACGACTGATCCTGCTGTCACACCGGCGCGCAGAACATACTGGGCCTGGGCGGTCGCGACCTGCCTGGGTATCGGCTTTGCCAGGCCAGGGCCGGGGACGTGGGCTTCGATCGCAGCGGCGCTGCTGTGGCTGGCCGGGGCCGCCAACGCACAACCTCATCACCTGCTCGAAGATACCGCGGGGGCGGCGCTGGTCGCGACTGTCGTCGGCATACCGGCGGCGACCATCGTTGCCCGGGAGAGCGGCCGGAAAGATCCGCAGCTGGTGGTCATCGACGAGGCGGCCGGGCAGTGGATTGCGCTGCTCGCCGCCTCGACGCCGGGCCGCGCCAACTGGCCGCACGCGCTCGTGTGCCTGGTGCTTTTTCGCCTCTTTGATATCACCAAACCGCCGCCCGCACGGCAGCTGGAGCGGCTTGCCGACGGGACGGGCATTGTCCTCGACGACGTAGCCGCGGGCATTTACGCGCTCGTCGTTGCGCTGGTCGCCTTCCACTGGTGGTAGTTGAGCGTCTACAGTAGTAGCGACCCTATGACTGTAGAAGCAGCCTCAGAAACGGCAATTGAAAGCCCTGCGCCGCGCATCGAGCGCGTGCATCCGCTGGCGGCGCTGCCGGGCGGCGAGATTGGCGTCTACGGCAGCGCGCTCGGCCCTGTACAGAGTTCCGCGCAGAGCCGGCTCCCGGTCGCCATGCTGGGCGGCCTGTCCGCGCCGGTGCTGCTCTCGCGCGGCCAGCGCATGCTGCTGCGCGTGCCGGACGAGGCAGAGTCCGGGCCGCTGCGCATCCTGCAGAACGGCGCCCAGAGCAATTCGGTGCCGGTGCAGGTAGCGATGATGGTCGCCACCGGCATCCACCAGGTTTCAAATCCCGCGATCGATCTCGAAGGCAACATCTACGCCACTTTCTCCGGACCGCGCGGGCAGGAGACGCCGGTATCGATCTTTCGTATCCGCCCCACGGGCGAGATCGCGCCGTTCGTGACCGGGCTGGTCAATGCCACCGGCCTTGCCGTCGATGCCCAGGGCACGCTCTTTGTATCGTCGCGCAATGATGGCACGATCTTCCGCGTGACCGCGTCAGGGGCGGTCTCGACCTTCTCCGAGGGCATGGGCGTGGCTACCGGGATGGCCTTCGACACGGCCGGCAACCTCTATGTCGGCGACCGCTCGGGAACGATCTTCAAGATCGCGCAGGATCGACAGATCTTTGTTTTCGCGACTATCGAACCCTCGATCGCGGCGTACCACCTGGCCTTCGGCGCGGACGGCACGCTGTTTGTCACCGGACCCACCACGTCGAGCTTTGACGCGGTTTACGCGATCACCCGCGAGGGCACCACGCTCACCCACTATCGCGGCCTGGGGCGGCCGCAGGGCCTGGCGCTCGACACCGCCGGCAACGTCTATGTTGCGGCGTCGCTTGCCGGACGCCGTGGCCTGGTGCAGATCACCCCGGCAGGCGAGGCCGCGCTGGTGGTCGCCGGCGCAGGGCTTGTTGGGCTTGCGTTTGTGCCGGGTGGCGACGTGCTGCTGGCCACCAATCACGCACTCTACGTGCTACCGCTCGGCATTGAGGGACTACGGCTTGTTTAAGTTCAAGAGCAAGACCCGCTGCCGGGAGGCGCCCACTTCGTGCCGGGTAAACTGCGCCTGCGGCGCAGGGGGTCTTGCTCTTGAACTGTGAAATCATCGCGATCGGCTCGGAGCTGCTGACGCCATTCCGGCAGGATACCAATTCGCTGTTCCTTACGGAGCGGCTGAACTCGCTGGGCGTGCAGGTGGCGTTCAAGTCGATTGTCGGCGACCGCAGGCAACACCTGGTCGACGCGGTGCGGCATGCGCTGGGCCGCGCGGACATCATCATCACCATGGGTGGCCTGGGCCCTACCGAGGATGACCTGACACGCGAGGCGGTGGCCGAGGCGCTGGGTATCCGGCTGCGACGGAATGCCGAGATCGTTGCCGCGCTCTACGCGCGTTTTGCCACGCTGCGCCGGCAGCTGACCGAGAACAACTCGAAGCAGGGGGACATCCTTGACGGCGCGGAGGTGCTATCGAACGCGAAAGGGACGGCCCCCGGCCAGCTGCTGGACACGGTGTACGAAACGGCCGGCAAGAGCCATCGCAAGCTGGTGATCCTGCTGCCCGGCCCGCCGTCGGAGCTCAAGCCGATGTTTGATGCCGAGTGCATGGAGCGGCTGGGGACCATGCTGCCCAAGCGCTACATCGCGACCCGCACACTCAAGGCGGCGATGATCGGCGAGTCCGCATGCGATGCGCGGATCGCACCCATTTACAAGACCTACACGGATGTGGAGACGACCATCCTGGCGCATCTCGGTGACATTCAGCTGTCGCTCTTGTGCATGAAGCCTTCGCAGGAGCATGCACAGCATCGGGTGGACCAGCTGGCGAGCGCGATTGAGGAGGAGCTCGAGGAAGTGATCTATTCCTCGCAGGGGGAGTCGCTCGAACGCATCGTTCTTTATCATCTCGAACTTCGGGGCGCGACGATCTCCGTCGCCGAGAGCTGCACGGGAGGGTTGATCGCGGAGCGGCTGACGTCGATCAGCGGGAGTTCGCGGTCGTTCCTGGGAGGAGCGGTCGTCTACTCGAATGAGCTGAAGACGCTGTTCGCCAAGGTACGGCCGGAGTTGATCGAGGAGCATGGCGCCGTGAGCCGCGAGGTGGCGCAGGCGCTCGCACACGGCATCCGCGAGCAGACCGGCAGCACCTGGGGCATGGGCGTTACCGGCATCGCCGGACCGCTGGGCGGCACGGAGGAGAAGCCGGTCGGCCTGGTCTACATCGCCGTGTCGAACGGGCAGGTGACTGAAGTGGTGGAGAGACAGTTCCCCGGCGATCGCGACCGCGTGCGCGCGTTCTCTAGCCAGCAGGCGCTCGACCTGATCCGGAGAAAGCTGATCGAGTTGAAGTAGATCGTCGCAATCCTACGGTACGGTGTCGGGTGGTGTCAACGTGACACTTTATCGTCGCGGGCTGTTTATCGCGCCACGGGCTCCGGCCCTTTGTTCCGCGCAGGTCACGGGTACCTCTTTCGCTTGACGCTGGTGGCGGAGTTCGGGCTCCTGCGCCCTGATCTTTAAGCCCGGCGAGCGCGTCGCGGACACCAGCCTCGCTTAGAGTTACTGCTACACTCAGAGGCGCAATGCCGGTGCTCCCTTTCATCCTGGTCCTAGCGCTCGCCTACCTGATCGGCTCGATCCCCTTTGGCTATCTGCTGGTGCTTGTGGTGCGCCGCGAGGATATTCGTGCGATCGGCAGTGGCAATATCGGAGCGACGAACGTGGTACGCTCGGGCGCGAAAGGCCTGGGCGCGCTGACCTTCGTGCTTGACTCGTTGAAGGGATACGCCGCCGTGGAGCTGGCCCAGAGCCTGGTCGCGCTGTCGCTGCTGCATCGGCCGGTCGTGGTCAACTGGAGCGGTTCTTTTGAGCTGCATCTCGAACAGGTGGGTGCGATCGCCGCCATTGCGGCCATCCTCGGGCACATCTACCCGGTGTGGCTGGGCTTTAAGGGAGGCAAGGGTGTGGCCACGGCCTGGGGCATCTTCATGGCGCTGGTGCCGATTCCCGGATTGATCGCCATCAGCATATTCGCCCTGCTCTGCGTCACCACGCGTTACGTGTCCGTTGCCTCGATCGCAGGGTCGCTTGCCGTACCGGTCAGCGCATTTCTGCTGCCGCATCCGCAGCGGTCTGCTTGGATGGTGACCGTGCTGCTGCTGCTGCCTGCCATCGTCATTACCAAGCACCACGCCAACATCCGACGCCTGCTGAACGGGACCGAGTTTCGCTTCGGATCGCCGAAGCAACCTGAACCGGCGGCATGAGCCGGCTGGCTATCCTGGGCAGCGGCGCCTGGGGCACCGCTCTCGCGCTCAATCTTGCAGGCAAGCTAGAGAGCGTGACACTCTGGTCGCACGCGCCCGCGCAGGGCCGGGCGCTCGAGCGCGAGCGCGAGAACCGGGCCTATCTGCCGGGGTTTCCCTTACCGCAGAACATCAACCTGACGACTGACCTGCGCGCCGCCGCGGAGTCAGAGATCCTGATCAGCGTGATGCCCTCGGAGCATGTGCGCGCGACCTACTCTGCTCTCGGGCCAAGCCTGCGGACGGATCATGTCCTGATCAGCGCGACCAAGGGCATTGAAGACGAGAGCTGCCTGCGCATGAGCGAGGTCATTCACGAGGTGGTTGCCGGACAGGGGCTGGTGCCGCCGGTCTGTGTGCTGAGCGGGCCGTCGTTCGCGCAGGAGGTCGCGCTCGGGGCACCGGCAGCGGTCACCCTGGCGTGCACGGATACAGCGCTCGCGACCAGGCTGCAGCAGGAGCTTTCCACACCTTCGCTGCGCCTCTATCGCAATGACGACGTGGTGGGCGTGGAGCTGGGCGGGGCGCTCAAGAACGTCATCGCCATCGCTGCGGGCGTGGTCTCGGGGCTGGGCCTGGGGCACAATGCCGCGGCCGCGCTGATTACACGCGGGATTGCCGAGATCACGCGCCTGGCGCTCGCCTGCGGCGGACGGCGCGAGACCCTGGCCGGGCTCTCCGGCGTGGGCGATCTGGTGCTGACCTCAACCGGCGCGCTCTCACGCAACCGGCTGGTGGGCGTAGAGCTAGGGAGCGGACGGCCGCTGCTAGAGATCCTGGCAGGGCTCAACGGCAAGGTCGCCGAGGGCGTGCGGACGACGGCTGCGGCGCTGAAGCTGGCACGAAAGCATAGCGTCACAATGCCGATCACGGAGCAAGTGGCCGCCTTACTAGCGGGAACCATCGCCCCGATGCAGGCGCTAGAGGAGCTGATGACCAGGCCCGGACGCGATGAGTAGGTCCACTCGAATTAGAGTAGGACCATGATCCAGACTCTCTTCGGCTCGCTCAACGAGCCGCCGAAACAGTCCGTTTTCGACCGCATGAAGCAGGCGGTCTCGCGGACGCGCGAGACGCTGAACAACCAGATTGAAGGCGTGCTCGCGCTTACCCGCGAGGTCGACGAGAGTACGCTTGAAGAGCTCGAGACGGTGCTGATCTCGTCCGACATCGGGGTCGCGACGAGCACGGAAATTGTTGACGCGCTGCGGGAGAGAGCGAAGCGCCAGGGCATCCGCAATGGCGCGGAGTTGAAGGACCTGCTCAAGGCGCAGCTCCGCGAAATGCTTGATGAGAACTCCCGGCCGGCTCGGATGGTCGCCACGCCGCCGGAAGTGATCGTGATGGTTGGCGTGAACGGGACGGGAAAGACCACGACAACCGGGAAGCTGGCCGCCTTTTACCGCGCGCAGGCAAAGACGGTGCTGCTGTGCGCGGCGGACACCTTCCGCGCGGCGGCCATTGAACAGCTTGAAGTCTGGGGGCAGCGCGCCGGCGTCGAGATCATCAAGACTCGCCAGGGGAATGACCCTGCGGCGGTGCTCTTTGACGCGCTCAATGCCGCCAAGGCGCGGCGGACAGACGTGCTGATCGTCGACACTGCGGGCCGCCTGCACACCAAGGTCGGGCTGATGTCGGAGCTTGAGAAAATGCGCCGGATTACGCAGCGCTTTATCCCCGATGCGCCGCATGAAGTGCTGCTGGTGCTCGACGCGACCACCGGGCAGAACGGTCTGCAGCAGGCGCGGCTGTTTACTGAGTCGGCGGGGGTGACGGGCCTGGTAGTGACCAAGCTCGACGGAACGGCGAAGGGCGGCATTGCGATTGCCATCGCCCGCGAGCTGAAGCTTCCGGTCCGCTTTGCCGGCATCGGCGAAAAGATGGAAGACCTGCTGGTCTTTGACAGCGGAGCCTTCGTCGACTCGCTGCTGGGTCCGTGATGACTGACGAGGAGTGGATGGCGCGCGCGCTCACGCTTGCGGAGCAAGGCGTGGGCCTGGCCTCGCCGAACCCGACGGTGGGCTGTGTGCTGGTGCGCGAAGGCGTAGTTCTCGGAGAGGGCTTTCACACCTACGACGGCCGCGACCATGCCGAGATCGTTGCACTCAAGCACGCCGGCGATGCGCAGGGCGCGACGGCCTACGTCACCCTTGAACCCTGCTCGCATACGGGCCGCACCGGTCCTTGCGCGGACGCGCTGATCTCGGCAGGGGTCAGCCGGGTGGTGGTGGCGACCGAGGATGCCAACCCCGTGGTTCATGGGCGGGGCATCGCGCGCTTGCGTGCCGCCGGAGTCGAAGTGGAAGTGGGGGTGGGACGCGAGCAGGCACAGACGCTCAACGATGCCTTTGCCCGCCATATCCGTACCGGTCTGCCGCTGGTCACGCTCAAGGCCGGGCTTTCGCTTGATGGCCGCATCGCGCCCGCTCCCAGCTTCAGCGGCACCGCCGGACCGCCTGCGCGACCCTTCTACCTGACCGGCGCCGAGTCTCTTGCTGCCGTGCACCGGCTGCGACATGCGTCCGACGCGATCCTCACCGGCATCGGCACGGTGCTCCATGACAATCCGCTGCTCACCGACCGCAGCGGATTGCTGCGACGCCGGCCGCTGCTGCGCGTGGTGCTTGATACTGAGCTGCGAACGCCCACCGACGCGCGGCTGGTCCAGAATGTGCAGTCTTATGATGGCCGGACCGATCTGCTCCTCCTGACGACCTCGAGCGACCAGGCGCGCCTGGCGCCGCTGCGGGAGAGAGGTGTGCAAGTCGAGCAGCTTCCGTCTTCGACCACCTCGGGAGCGGGCGTGGACCTCGCCGCTGCGCTTGCGCTGCTGGGCAGGCGTTTCGAGATCCAGAGTGTGCTGGTGGAAGGCGGATCCCGACTCAACCGGGTGGCGCTTGAGTCCGGGGCTGTCGACAAGCTCACGCTGTTTTACGCGCCCATCTTCCTCGGCGAAGCCGGCATTGCGCTGCTCGCCGGCGACGCCGGCCTGCGCCCCGTGCTGGAACGGCTCACCGCATCCCGGTCCGGCGCGGACCTGCGCGTCGATGCCTATCTGCACAATCCCTGGCAATCCTTGGAGTAAACAATGTTCACCGGCCTCATCCAGTCCACCGGCACGATCGCGAGCCTCGCCAAGGGCGCGGGCACGCTGCGCATCGCGATCCAAGCGCCTCGGATCGCGGCACAACTCAGGACCGGCGACAGCGTGGCGGTCAGCGGTGTCTGCCTCACCGCGCTCGACGTCACGTCTGAGACCTTTGAGGCCGAGCTTGCAGAGGAGACCATCGCGCGCACTTCCCTGTCGCGGCTGGCAATCGGCTCCGTGGTCAACTTGGAGCTGCCGACGCCGGCCGGCGCGCCGCTGGGCGGGCATGTCGTGCAGGGCCACGTCGATGCGACGGGCACCCTGCTGGCGCTTGAGGCTGTTTCACTCACCGCAGACAGTACGCGAACGGATTGGTGGCTCCGCATCAGCGTGCCGCCGGCGGTGGCGCCGTTTGTGGTCGAGAAAGGCTCGATCGCCATTGAGGGCATCTCGCTCACCGTCGCGAGATGGAATGGCCGGGATGAGCTGGCGGTCGCCATCATCCCGCACACCTACCAGGCGACTAACCTGCACACGCTTGTGCCCGGCAGCCCGGTTAATATTGAGGCTGACGTGCTGATGAAGCTCGCGCGGCAGCAGCCTGCGCCAGAGGCGCGCTTCGATCTCACGGTCGAGTACCTGATCGCCAACGGCTACTAGAGAAGGCTCCAGAAGCCGGCACGCCGAGGCCGCGAAGATCACCGCCGTGAAGACGCGTCCGATCGCGTCTTGCTACTGCAAGTCGCCTGTTTACTGCGGGGTGATGATGCCTCCGACCGCTGTCCTCGCGGGAAGCGGCTTACGCCTCGGTGAAGTCAGCTGCATGGCCTCGCCGATCACGTCGGTGTACTTCAGTCCCGCGCCGGTGTTGAAGAGGACCACGCGATCGCTCGGCTGGAGAAACCCGGTCGCGAGCAGGTGGTCGTAGCCGGCGGTCGCGGCCGCGCCCTCCGGCGACAGCAGCAGGCCCTCGTGCGTCGACCAGTCGAGCAGCGAGCGCAGGATCTCTGCGTCGGGGAGCGCAAGCACCGTGCCTCCGGACTCGCGCACGATCTCGAGAATGATGGAGTCGCCGTACGGCTTGGGCACGCGCAATCCGCTGGCAAAGGTCTGCGCGTCTTCGAACATGCGCGAGGCCGTCGCGCCCTCATCCCAGGCGCGAGCGACCGGGGCGCACCCGGTGCTCTGGACCGCGATCATGCGCGGCCGGCGTCCGGAGACCCAGCCGAGCTGCTCCATTTCTTCGAAGGCCTTCCACATGCCGATGAGCCCGACTCCGCCACCGGTGGGATAGAAGACCGCGTCGGGATACTGCCAGTCCAACTGCTCGACCAGTTCGTAGCCCATGGTCTTTTTACCCTCGACGCGATAGGGCTCCTTCAGGGTGGAGATGTCGAACCAGCCTTCTGCCGTCTTGCGTTCGCTGACCATGCGGGCGCAGTCGGAGATCAGTCCGTCCACCAGGGTCACGTGCGCGCCGTAGGCAGTGCACTCGAGGTAATTGGCGTAAGGCACGTCGCGGGGCATGAAGATATGCGCCTCCATGCCCGCGGCTGCCGCGTAGGCCGCGAGCGCGCCGGCGGCATTGCCGGCCGAGGGCGCCGCCAGCTTGCGCAGGCCGAAGTGCCGCGCCATGGAGACGGCCATCGACAAGCCTCGAGCCTTGAAGGTCCCGGTCGGGTTCGTCGCTTCTTCCTTGAGCCACACGTTCGGGTGGCGGCGGCTCGGCAGCATCGGGGTCCAGCCCTCGCCGAGAGTAACCGGGTCGACCTCCGGCAGCACCGAGCGATAGCGCCACATGCTGTGTTCCCGCTCCTGTGGCTGCATCCCGTCCGGCTTGAACGCAGAGGCTTTGAGCGCGTCCATCTGATAGCGCACGTAGAGTGCGCCGGCGCAACGCGGGCAGACGGTAGGCGGAAGACCTTCGGAGATCCCGGGAGAGTGGGCGGGCTCAGGGGAGACATGTTGGTGGCAGCGCGAGCACTCCAGCGAAGCAACAGGTGGCATAGCAAAAGGCTACAGCGAACACGGGAGGTGTTACCCAGCCGTAACCTGTGGCAGGGGAGTTTTACGCGCGGCGTGGGGCCTGGCAGGTACACTGTCGGGACAGTGCCCGCTTCTACCAGAGCCCGTACACCTCGCCTGATCGCGCTTGACATCGACGGGACGCTGATGCCTTCTTCCGGCACGCTGATGAGCCCGCGCACCCGTTCTGCGCTGCTCGCTGCAGAAGGCGCGCGACTCGAGATTGTGATCGCAACCGGCCGCCGCCAGGCCTACGCCTTACCGCTGCTGGAGCAGATCGGCCTGCGCGCGGACACCGTGTTGATCTCGTCGAACGGCACGGTTACCCGCACCTTTGCCGGGGAGCCTATCGACCGGCATTTTCTTCCCGTGCAAACGGCCCGGGCGCTCTGCGCGGCCTTGCGACCCTTCGGCGGAACGACTGTTTTTACTTTCGACAAGCCCGGCCGCGGCGAGCTGGTCCTGGAATCTCTTGCACGCCTGCATGAGCGCGTAGAGAAGTGGGTAGACGCGAACCGCCCATGGATTGAGGAGATGGCACCGCTCGAACATGCTTTCGACGGAAACGAAGCGCCGATCCAGGCCATGATGTGCGGAACAGTCGCGGAGATGAAGGCGGCCGAAGCCTTTCTCGCCGCCTCCGAGTTCAACGGGCTGGTGGAAATGCACCGGACGGAATATGCTGAGCGCGACCTGTCGATCCTCGATCTGTTGCCGCCAGGCTGTTCAAAGGGGATTGCGCTGGCCAGGCTGGCAGCGCGCCGCGGGGTCGCGCAGGCTGAGGTGATGGCGATCGGGGATAATTGGAACGATCTTGAAATGCTGCGCTGGGCCGGACAGCCGGTGCTGATGGGGAATGCGTCGGCTGAGCTGGTTGATATCGCCGGCTGCGAGGGATGGCAGATGACCGCGACCAACGACGAGGACGGTGTGGCGCTGGTGCTTGAAGGACTGCTGCAGCAGACGCCCAGCCGGCCGGAGTTCGCCGTCCAGGAAGCACTGTGAGGATGCGCGTCCCGGTTGTCGCTGGTCGGCGAGTGTTGGCGCTTGTGACACTCCTGCCGCTCACCGTGCCCGCTGCGAGGGCTGCGGACCAGGTCACGCTGCGCAACGGCTTCGGCCTGGTCTGCGATCACCGGTCTGAGGCAGACGGCAAACTCCGGCTCTACCTGGACGCAGCCTCCACCAACTACATCGATGTCGCCCCGGATGAGATCGTGGCGATCGAGGCGCTTCCGGCGTCGCCTGTCTCTGCTCCGGCTGCTGCACCGATAAAAGCCGAGGCAACCAGCCTCACCCCGCCCGAGCTGCACGAGCTGCTTGCCGCAGCAGGCGCCGAGCACACCCTTGATGTGGACCTGCTGGCGAGCGTGGTCCACGCGGAAAGCAGCAATCGCGCGGGTGCGGTCAGCCGCGCGGGCGCTGCCGGGCTGATGCAGCTGATGCCGGGGACCGCGGCCGAGCTGGGGGTGACGGACCGTCTCGAACCGAGCCAGAACATCCACGGGGGCACCGCCTACCTTGACTCGCTGCTGAAGCGCTACCACGACAATCTCGCGCTGGCGCTGGCCGCCTACAACGCGGGCCCGGGCGCGGTCGATCGCTACCACGGTGTCCCGCCCTACCGCGAAACGCGTGCCTATGTGGCCCGCATCATCCACGAGTTCAACCAGCGCTACGCGGCCCGGCAGGCGCTGGCCGCGCTGGCGGCTGCCAAGCAGCCCGTGTCCCCCATCCGGTAAACTGGCAGAAGGCTTCGAGCCCGGAATTGTTTGCTCGATGGAGACACGCGTGAAGAAACGCCTTTTCTGGATCGTGCTGGTTGTCGCTCTTGCCGTGAGCGTCTACGCGCTGCGCGATCGCATCCACTTTGACTGGCACACCTTCACTACCCAGCTGCGGCTCGCGGACTGGCGCCTGTTTGGCGTAGGGGTCGCCCTCATCTGGCTGGGCTACGTGCTGCGGGCGGTACGCTGGGCGCTCTTCCTGAAGCCCACCAAGCCGGTTGCGGCCTTCTCGCTGCTGGGAACGCAGGTCATCGGCTTCACCGCGGTTGCGCTCTTCGGCCGGCTCGCGGACCTGGTCCGCCCGTACCTGGTCTCTCGTCGAACCGGGATCCCGATCAGCTCTCAGGTAGCTGTCTACACCGTTGAGCGCATGTTTGATATGGGTTCAGTCGCGCTGATCTTTGCCGTCGTGCTGCTGGCCGCGCCGGACCGCCACACGCTGCCGCACCCGGAGATCATCAATCGAACCGCGCTCGCCGCCCTGGTGGTGGTGGTCGCCTTCGTCTGCTTCGCGCTGTTTGTGCGTGCTGCCGGGAGGCAGGTCGCTCACCTGTTTGGCAAGGCGCTCGGCTCCCTGTCGCCCAGGCTGGGGGAGAGCGTGCGCGAGAAGATCCTAGCATTCCGTGACGGGCTGAACGCGATCCAGTCGGTCGGCGACTTCCTCAAGGCTTTCACTCTTTCGATCGCCATGTGGCTGATGATTGCCTACGCCTACCTGGAGACGACGCGCGCCTTTTCGGCCTCGCCGCAGCTGGCCGGGATGACGCTGTCGCGCTGCATGCTGCTGATGGCGGCGAGCACCGCCGGGTCGATCATCCAGTTGCCGGTGATCGGCTGGTTCACGCAGATCGGCATCGTGGCGCAGACCATGCAGCGGCTCTTCGGCGTGGCGCCCGAGCCGGCGCTCGGCGCAGGCGCGATGCTGCTGGCGGTCACCTTCATGAGCATCATCCCGCTGGGCCTCATCTGGTCGCGCTTTGAGCACCTCTCGCTCAACAAGCTGACCGAGGAGTCGGAGCAGGCGGGCATCGCGATCGCCCATGATCCTCTAGAAGAGGAAGCCTTCGTTCCCAAGGCCTGACCCGAGCGGCAAGCGGCGCATCTCAGTCGCCATGGCCGCGAAACGAAACGTAACTGTTCCTCCTTCTGCCTGGAAGGGCGCGCTGGCAGGGCTTGCCGGTGGCCTTGCCGGGATCGCCGCGCAGAGGGCCATCGAAGCACTGCTGCCGCCCTCCCGCAAAGCTGCGGCGACCCCATTGCCCACGGCTCTGCTGGCGGGCGCAGCCTATGGCGTGGCAGCAGAGTTTTCCTCCGGCGCCAAGGCGTGGCAGGGCGCCACATTCGGCTTTATGCTGCGGCGGCTGGCCGCCAGCGGCTTGCTGCCGGGCATGGCTCCCGCACCAGCGTCGCCAGATGCGCCGGCACCGGAGCGGCTGCAGAGCTGGGCCGGGAATGCGGCCTTTGGTGTAGCTGCGGAGACTACGCGCCGCGCCGTGCGGCGTGGCCTCTAAGAGGTCCGGCGATCCGGCGGGGCCGGACCCGACCCAGGCTGGTTTATGGTGGCCACGCTGATTTGCGGGTGAAAGATGCGATCGAACAGCGAGTTGCTCGCCGAAGCCTACGACGCCTTCAACAGGCGAGATATGGACGCCGTGCTGGCGCTTATGCATGCGCATGTCGACTGGCCTAGAGCAATGGATGGTACTCGCGCTGTAGGCACGGCCGAGGTCCGGGCCTATTGGACAAAGCAGTGGACGGAGATCGATCCCCGCGTTGAACCGGTCGACATCAGGGAAGAAGAGAGCGGAACGGTGGTGGATGTTCACCAGCGCGTCCGCGATCTTGATGGCCATCTGCTTCAGGACCGCATGGTTCAGCATGTCTACCGGATCGAGGGCGGCCTGATCCGTCGCATGGACGTTCGCGAGACTGGCACACCCTGATCTGCAACCTTTATAGACCAGGTGAGTTCTGGTTTCGATAGACCAGGTGAGTCCTGGTTTCGGTCGTCCGGTATCTACCCGCCGGCTTTGGCCGCCTGCATCCGGATCGTGCTTCAATGAACCTCATGCCTCACGAGTTCGAAATAGGCCCTGTCCCCGTAGGCGGCGGAAAGCTCTTCCTCATCGCCGGTCCCTGCGTGATCGAGAGCGAACAGCATGCCCGGTCCATTGCCGACGAGGTCCAGCGCACCGCCGCCGACCTCGGCATTCCCTACATCTTCAAGGCGAGCTACGACAAAGCCAACCGCACCTCCGTCCACAGCTTTCGCGGGCCCGGCCTGGTTGAAGGCACGCGCATCCTGCGGAGGCTCGCCGAGTCCACCGGCCTGCCGGTGCTTACCGACGTGCACGAGCCCTCACAGTGCGAGGTGGCGGCTGAGGGTGCTGACGTGCTGCAGATTCCCGCCTTTCTTTGCCGGCAGACGGACCTGCTGGTCGCAGCGGGCAGAACGGGCCGCGCTGTCAACGTCAAGAAAGGCCAGTTTGTCGCGCCCGAGGACATGAGGCACGCGGTTGAGAAGGTAGGCTCAACCGGAAATCATCGCATCTTCCTGACCGAGCGCGGCACCAGCTTCGGGTATCACAATCTAGTCGTCGATATGCGGTCGCTGGCCACCATGCGAGCGCTCGCGCCGGTGGTTTTTGACGGCACTCACTCGGTCCAGACGCCCTCCGGCGCCGGGGGCGTGTCCGGTGGGCGCCCGGAGTTCATTCCGCTGCTGGCGCGAGCCGCAGTCGCCGCCGGCATCGATGGGATCTTCCTTGAAGTCCACGACAATCCACCGGCAGCGAAGTCGGACGGCGCAAACGCGCTCCGCCTGGATCATCTGCGGCCGCTGCTTGAGACACTGCTGGCCATTCAAGCGGCTGTCCGCACATAAGAAAAGCTCCACCCGGGTTGGGTGGAGCTTTCCCGTGTGCGAATCGAATTTACTGGTTGACAGTCGTTCCCGAAGCGGCGCCTGAGGGCGCTCCCGATGGAGCCCCGGTTGTCGAGGCGTTTGTGGCAGCCAGGCTGTTCTGCATCACCGTTACGCGCACCGCGCTGCCGGCTTTGGGTGCGACTACCCCGTCGTCCGTGTGGACATCGCCGAGAGCCAGCTGGTGGATGCGGTAGACCGGGATCTGGTGCTCCTCCACCAGGTAGCGAACCACTGAGTCCGCCATGTGCTGCGATGCCGAGATACCGGCCGAGCCGCGCACGCGAGAGTACCCTTCCACTTCCAGCACGTAGCCCTTTTGCCCCTGGAGCTGCGTCGCTACCTGGTCGAGAGCCTGCTTGGCCTTGGCGTTGAGAGCAGTCTGCCCAGGATGAAAGATCAGCTCCGTGTCGTTGACCTTCTGGTACTGGTCGAGGTTGGCCACTGTTGTGCCGAGGGTGTCGGCGCGGCCGCTCGCCTGCTGTGCGAGCTGCTGTGCCTGGGTGGCGGTACTGCTGGCGGTGGAGGCAGTCTGCCCTGCCTGGTCCGCGGTCGTCTGCGCCTGCTTGATGCCGGCAGCGGTGCGGGCATCGAGGTCACGAATATCGCGCGCATTCTTGGCCTGAAGCTGATCGAGCTCGTTCAGGCGGTCCTTGACCGGATCCAGCTGACGCTTCACCCACTTCTTCCGTGCGAACGGGTTGACGTGGCCCCAGAAGCCTTCCCGGGACTTCATCGCAAGCGGCTGGCCGGTCGCGTAGCTGCTGTTATCGCCCGGGCTCATCGAGGTAGAGGAGGGAGCAGCCGTGGCTGCCGGGGCGCCGGACTGCGTTCCCGTGCTCACCTGCGGTTGCTGGTTTTGTGCCGCGACAGGCAGAGCTGTCGCCACCATGAGTACTGCGGTCCAACCGATCCTGCCCGCTTGCATGTTTTTCATGTTTTGTTCAGCCTTTCGCCATCGGGGGAAGGCACTTGCCACATCTGGCATTGCCATGGCAACGATGCAGCAATCCGAGGCCCACATTAGGCGATCTGCCGGGCGGATGCCGTAAGCAGCTTGCTTCCTGTTATATGCCGCCCATGCCCGGAAGGATGGTTCCACCTCGAGGGAGTGCTCTACGGTGTATCTTCTGATGAACTAAGTAGATTTTACCTGGCAGGGCTTCCGATCAGTCGCCCACGGAGATGACACGAACCTCCGGATACTCGCCGTTCCAATCGGGAGAGACATGGTCAAAGATCAGCCGGAATCCACGCTGGTCGCCGGGCTTGAGCGGCGCCGCGCTCACCGGCTGCGTGTCAACATACGGATCGGTCATCCGGATCAGGTTGAGCGCCATGGTCTCCTTCTGGGCGAGCACCGTTGGCGCGCTGCGGAAGGCGACCTGCACCGTGATGGCGCGCAGCGTTCGGGTCCCGTGGTTGGCGATCTCGCCATCCAGGTAGGTCAGCTTTCCTCCTGAGAGGTTTGCGGACTCACTCATCTTGATGTTCGAGATCACCAGGCTGCTGCTGTACGCGTCCGGCGGAGCCAGACCTGCGCCGCCCGGGCTGGCCTGCTGCTTGTGACGGCCGGCGACCAGCACCAGAAGCCCAAGCACCAGCAGGACCGCGGCTCCGGCGACAACAAAGGGCAGCGGAGAGCGACGCTCCGGCTCGCCTGGCTTCAGACTGCCGAGCAGCCCGGCTGATGGGGTATCTGCCATGGTCTGAAGTCTACATCCGCTGACGCGGAACACGGAGGTAACGCAAAAGGTATCTTTTCACGAGCTTTTTCTATACTCGCGAGCCGAGTTGATCCACACTGGCCTCTACAACGTAGAACAAACGAACGAATCCGCTCCGCAACACACTTGAGGCCCTCATGTCCATGGTTCAAGGTCTACTTCGGTCACCGGCTTGGCTGCGATCGGATCGCATCTCCGGTGACTCTGCCTACAAGGCCGCCACCCTGGCGGCGGCGCTGCTGCTGGTACTTTCAGCAGCGTTTTGAGTTCAGAGGTCGGGAGCGGACGTCGAGGAAGAGCGGGCGCGTTTCGCGCCTTTTCAGGAAAAGCGGGCTCGTTTCGCGCCTTGACGGTAGTCCGCCCCGGTCATGGTAATCGTCACGCACATCTCTGCCAGGCGCGACCGCATGCGCTCTCCAATGCGGTCCCCGAGCGTTTCTTCCCGTGCCGCGCGCGCCAGGGCGGAAGCGCCTGCACCCGGCCCCGCATTCGCATAGTTCGTGGTGATGATCGTGGTCCGATGGTCGTTGTAGCGGGTGTTCAGGATGTGCGCGACCGTGTCCCAGACCCACTCGGTCGGCTTGGCCGCGCCCAGCTCGTCAAGAACCAGCACCTCGGCCTCGAAGACCGGTCGCAGCACTTCAAGCTCGGTGGTTGCCACTTGCGCGTTGTAGGAGTTGCCAATCTCCTTGAGCAGCTCGCGGTAGTCGCAGAACAGGGCCTGCACGCTCTTCTCGAGCACCAGCGCCTGCAGGATGCCCACCGCGAGGTGCGTCTTGCCGACGCCGATCGACCCGGTAAAGAGCAGGCCATGGCCGTTGGTGGTGGCCGGGTAGCCGTCCACGAAGCGGCGCGCCATGTGGAAGGCGGGCCACAGCGACTTGTCCGCCTCGGGGAAGCTGGCCTGGTAGGTGTCGAGCGTGCAGTTCTGGTAGCGAGCGGGAATGTGCGCCCGCCGATGCAGCTGGTAGATGCGCTGCTCGTGGCGGCACTCGCAGCCCTCGGCCACGTGGCGCCCGTCGGCGGTGACGAGCACCCGCATTCCCATTCCATCGCATTTGGTACAGACTGGCTGCATCGCTCT
>CAXUND010000058.1:0-1379 GCA_964252445.1 uncultured Acidobacteriaceae bacterium
GATCTACACCGAGATGCGCAAGATGCAGAAACACTTCGACCGTGGCGATGTCATGCTGCGCGTCAACCCCGAAGTGGTCAAGCAGCTGAAGCTGAACAACGGTAAGTGGATCACCGAGCTCGAAGAGATGATCTCAAAGACCATCATCATCAAGAGCGACCCGGCGCTCCATCCGGAGCAGTTCGACATCCACTAGGGAGCGACGCATTTCGAAAGGGATCGGGATCGCTCCCGATCCCTTTTGCTTTTGCGCGGGTTATCAGGAAAGTCATTACGCGCGCGTCTTTTTGTTTCCGCAGGTGTCTACATAAATGCGCCTTGGACGCGCGCACGCATTTTCCCCTTTTGTGAGGATCTGAAATGAAGGCAGGATGGTTTGTGACCCGCACAGTGGTCGCACGGCTGGCGCTGGTTGCGTTGGCGCTTGGTTCTATCTCGGCAGTGGCGCGAGCGCAGGATGCAAGTTCGAGTTCCACTACGGCTCGTGCGGTTGTCGGTCTTGGTGACATCGACGGCTCTTCACTGGCGGAGCCCGTTTCTCCCTCGCCCCAGTATGGTGGCTCCGGAAGGCAGGGCGGCTACAAGCCTTATGGCGAAAGCCGCTTCAGTCACATTGCGATCGAGGCCGGCGGCGGCTTCAGCGTTCCTATCGGAAATGATGTGAATGGCGGCTTCACTAATTCACTCGATTCGCTCAACATTCCAGGCATTGCGGGTAACTACGGTACAGAGATCTTTGGCGGCAACCTGCTGGCTGGTGCCGGCTGGAAGTTCAGCAAGAGGTTTGCGCTACTGGGTGAATACCAGTTCAACACCAATAAAATTCCCGGGCGAACCCTTTCCGCGGAGTATGAGTCGAATGCAGCCAATTTCGTCAGTAACAACATTAATGCTATTGGCGGCAATGTGCACACCAACAGCGTGACGGCAGAGCCGATGTTCACTTACTACAACAGTGACAAGCATAGCTTTACCGGCTATGTTATCGGCGGCGTGGGTTACTATCACAAGACTGTCAACTTCACCGCTCAGGTGCTAGAAGAAGACGAGTTTGGCGACGTTTTTGGTGCTAATCAGACCTTTAACAGCTTTGGTGACAGCGGCGTTGGAGGGAACCTGGGCACCGGCGTTGCTTTCAAGGTATTTGGGTCGGATTCGCAGGCGACGCTCTTTGCTGAGGCGCGTTATCTGTTCGCTAATACTCCTCGGCAGTCGGCAGCTGATAACGCCAATACTAATTCCTTTATCCTGCACACCGGCACGGAAGAGTTGATTCCGGTATCTGTTGGTATCCGCTTCTAAGACAAGGTCAGCCGTCACCCTGAGCATTGCTGACGGGTCCACCCATAGCTGCCCCCAGTACCCATAGAACGGCTCAC
>CAXUND010000058.1:1389-9377 GCA_964252445.1 uncultured Acidobacteriaceae bacterium
GTTCAATCACCCGGCCCGCCGCACCCCTGTCGATGCGCCTGGGTGACGCCTATCGCTGCCGCATCTCCGCTTCGACGGCATCAGCCTGCTTCGGCAACGCCTCGGTAAGATCGACTAGCTTCCCGCTCGGGTCGGCATAAAACGTATCTTCGATACGCACGCCGATCTTCTCCTCGCCAATATATATTCCCGGCTCAATTGTAAATACCATGCCCTTCTCAATAGGCTTTGAGTAATCCCATGGATCGTGGACGTCTATACCGACTAAGTGCCCAATACCGTGGATGAAATACTTGCCGATCGGCGCGCCGTGCAGATCCTTCCCGTGCGCATTCATGTAGTTCCATGCGATGGTGTCGAGTGAGTCAGGGTAGCGATGATAGGGATCGTTGATGCGCGACTTACCCACCACGAACGCATCCATCGCCGCCTTCTGCGCGCCGAGCACGATGTCATAAATCTCACGCTGGCGCGCGGTGAAGTGGCCGTTGACAGGCAGCGTTCGCGTAATATCAGACGCATACATGGAGTACTCTCCGGCGGCATCTACAGTGACGATTTGGCCTGCGTCCATGGTGTTCTCGTCTGCAGAGTAGTGCAGTACGGTCGAGTTGTATCCCGACCCTACTATCGATGGATAGGATGGACGTTCGCACCCATTTGCAAGCAGGGCCGCATAGATGATGCCTTCAACGGTGCGCTCCTTCTGGCTTGGATGCACAGCGTGAAACATAGCCAGCTGCGCTTGCACCGACGCATCCGATGCCTTATGCAGAAGCTCGATTTCACCCGCATCCTTGACCGCACGCAACTCGCGTGTCAGATCCGCCACGTTTTCAGTAGGCGGAGGATCCGCCAGGCCAAAAGTGGCAGCAGTAAAAGCTACGAGTGCCTTCGCTTCTGCCGAGTCAGGCTCGTCCCACACCGGTGCGCGGCGATTGCTGTTGATCGCGGCGTTCAGCTCCGTCGCCATCGCGGCGAGCGGCGCAACCTGGTTCACGCCCGCAGTCGCTGCGGCCCCAGGAGTGGCCGCGTCGAGCTTCACGCCGGTGTAACGTTCCAGACGCAGGTTGCGCGTCGGCAGAAACAAAACCTCGTGGTATGCATGCGCCGGGCGATCTCCGCTGAGCGCATCCGCCACCGCCGGTGCCGCAGCTTCGATCAACAGGGCTGCGCCCGGCTCATTCCAACCGGTTAGATAGTAGAAGTCCTCATCCTGACGGTACTCCTGGTACTCCAGGGCGGGTTCGTGGTTGGCGAAAAAGATGGCCGTCCCGCCTTCAAGCTTCTCGGCTAGAGCGTGCCGCCGCCCCTGGTAGACCGTAAGAGGCTGCCGCTCGAGAGCATGGATCATGGGAGAGAAGACAAGTAAAGTAAGCAGGGCGAGAGCATACGGGCGCCGGGTCATAGAGCGAGTGTATCGCCGATGCGGCCGGTAACGAAGGTGCTCGGGGAGCCTCTGCCTAGCAGGTAGCGATTACCGACTGGTTCAGGCCGAACAGGGCGAAGTGGAACATTCTTGTCCGTACCGAGGCACGGGTCCAGACTTCAGCAACACGTTCTCGCATGCCTGATATTGCAACCTCGACGCTGCGGTCGCGCCCAAGCCGACCGCCCTGATTCGCCAAGTGCCGTGTCGAGATACTGAGTCCGGAAGACCGTATCGAGCGACTCATCCGCAAACTGGGTCAACCCGCAGCAATGGGCGTGCCCGAGATATAGGTAATTGATCCGCACGCCGGTACGTTCTCGCGGTTTTGAAGATGGGTATCTGGTTCTTCGTAAACGCTTTTCAGCAGCACACCATAAACATAGAGTTCGAGATGGCGGTTGAATAGTCTCAACGCGTTTTCACGTCGTCTCACATAAGTCTTAGTAAAGGCGCTATACGCCCACCGGGAAGGGCTTAGGACTTGACTCTTCATCTCCTACCGCGCCGCGCAAGGGCCAGCGATCGAAGCGACCTTGGAACAACGACAGCAAGCCCGTGTACCAGTACCCAATGACGAATAAGAGCAGAAACGGTATGGTCAAGTAATTCTCGTTATCCCATGCGTATAAGACCGTCAGCGCAAAATAACTGCCGATCACCAGCTCGATCCATGGAACAACTCCCAAACGCTTGCGATACTTCCCCGCCCGCGACTTCTCGCCACGCTTCTGCACGCTGTACTTCGGCGTCCGCTTGAAAGAGCTCTGGATTCCAAGCAGAGCCTCCATCACGGCACGGGTATTCGTTACAGTCAAGCCAATCCCGACCGCGATGAGAAAGGGTAAGTACAGAAAGGTCCTATACCAGCGGCTGGGAAACAGCTGCTGTTGCGAAACCAAATAAAAAATAGAGAGTGAAACCGTCGACATTGTAAACAGCGGAACATCAACCAGGAGGATCTGCGAGATGTCCTGAGAAAACCGGATGATCATCGCCGGCACCAGAAGCACTGAAAGTACCACCATGAACGGATAGCTGATATTTGCGGCAAGGTGATAGAAACTTTCCAGCTTGACGTGGAAGGGTTGGTCACTTTTCATCACCAGCGGCAGGACTTTTTTGGCTGTCTGGATCAGTCCCTTGGCCCAGCGGGCCTGCTGCGTCTTGAATGCCGTCATCTCGATAGGCAGCTCAGCCGGGCATTCCACGTATGGCAGATACTTGAAGCGCCATCCCTTGAGCTGTGCGCGATAGCTCAGGTCTGTGTCTTCTGTCAGAGTATCGTGCTGCCAGCCGCCTGCTTCTGCGATCGCGTCCCGCCGCCACATGCCTGCGGTGCCGTTGAAATTAAAGAAGACGCCCGATCGCGCGCGTGCCCCATGCTCGATGACGAAGTGACCATCAAGTAGGATCGCTTCTACCTGAGTAAGAAAAGAATAGTTGCGGTTTAGATGGGTCCAGCGTGTCTGCACTAACCCTACATTTGGATCAGCCTGACCGTCGGCCCCTGCGAAGTGGTGGATGACCTGCTGCAGCCAGTTCGCAGGTGGGGCAAAATCAGCGTCAAAGATCGCGATAAACTCGCCGGTGGAAGATTGGAGGCCGTGATCAAGCGCGCCTGCCTTGTAACCGTAACGATTGGTGCGATGGATGTACTCAACCGGGGCTCCCGTCGATGCGTAGCGGTTGACAATGGCACGCGCAGCCTCCTGCGTCTCGTCAGTGGAATCATCGAGCAGCTGGATTTGCAGGCGATCGCTAGGATAGTCAAGCGCGCAGACAAAACGCAGCAGTCGCTCAATGACGAATTGCTCATTGAAAATAGGCAGCTGGATAGTGATTCGCGGCAGCTCGCAAAAGCGGTGCAGGGGCTCGCGAGTGACGTTCGCGCGATACTTGAAGTAGGTGTACACCAACTGGTATCGATGAATGCCGAAGAAGGAGAGCGCCAGCATGACCAGGAAGTAAGGAATCAGCAGAGCAAGGTCGAAAGCATTCCAACGATAGAGGTGCTCGAACGTAGGGTCCGCGTAATGCGAATGGATGTAATGAGCCAGGCCGTGTTGTACGTACATGGCGAATAGTGGCATGGAATTATCCTACATTGCTCATCGCGCGGGCAGGCCGGACGATGCGCCTACGAAAGAAGGCATGCGGAGTAGTCGGGCCGGCGCTCTACCGGCGAGAGCCCTGCATCGCGGATGATGTGACGCAGGTCTTCTTCCGTGGGCGAGTCGGGACCCGGACGCGCAATCGTTTGCTCCAGGCAGCTGGAGCCCGCATCATCCGCGCCAAAGCGAAGCGTCATCTGTAGCAGTTTCAGACCCTGCGCGCGCCAGCTGCATTCAATGTGCGGGATGTTCGGCAGGGTGAGCCTGGCCATCGCGACTGCCGTAAGATACTCCACTGCCGTAAGCTCTTCACTGAGATGTTCGACTGAGTTGACAGGCGCGGTTACCCGAAGAGCGGTGAAACCGCCTGTCTCCGTCTGCAGACGACCAATGGCGGCCAGCGTTGCCTCGCGATCGGACGGCGTCTCCTGCGGAAACACGGGCAAGTCAATCACCGTCCGCATGCCCGCGGCATGAGCCGCTCGATGCAGCGACAGCGCAGTGTCATACGACGCGATCGAGTCCAGACCAGCGGCTTGCAGCCTCTCGAACGACGCTTCAAGGTCAACGGCGGTTACGGTAGAGCGTGCGATCCGCATTTCGAGCCACAGCGTCGGGTATCTCAGGCGCAGGGTCCGCACCAGCGCCTCAACAGGGTCAGGAGAAAACGGCGCCTGGGTATGCGCCCACTCGAGCACGGCTCCCGTCGCGCCGCGTTCAACACCCTGTTCGACCGCGGCGAGGGTTTTTGCTTCATCGTCTTCGAAAGCGCCCACGATGTGTATCGTGTTTGTGTAGGTCACGATGCGCTCCGGATGCATTGCGCGACGCAGTTGATCGGCGCGCATGCCCAGACTGAGCAGGTCCTCAGCAGGCGCGGTTTCCCACAGGGCTTTACTTTGAGCAGGGTGGGGTAACACGGGTAGACCCTGCCGACCTAATTCAGCTCGAAAGCGCATGCCCTTATTCTAAATGTGGCATAACTCTGGTCCCCTGCGGAGAGCAGGAGTCTTTGCAGCAGGGTCAACCAGCTGCCGCCACGTTATGTTTGAGCCTTATCATCTTTCTGAGGAGCTACTTATTTTGACTTTGATTGACCTCGCCCTGTGCTTCCGTTCGTTGATGAAAATCAGGCGCGTTGCTTTCCTTCTTCTCGTGTCAGCCACAGCCTTTGCTCCTGGCGAGCCCCCAGCGGCGAAACCAGCGCCGCCGTCTGACGTGATCGTCTTTACCAATGGTGACCGACTTACGGGCAAATTATTACGGGTCATAGGACAGACAGTTACTTTTCATAGCGATCTTGCCGGTGACATCAATGTCACCTGGGATAAGATTCGCGAGCTGACCTCTTCCTCGCCGTTCGCGGTTCTCGAGAAGGGCGTCGTGCCCAAGCGCAAGCTGGACGAAGCAGGAATTCCGATCGGAGCACTGAAGTTCAAGGGCCAGGACATCCAGCTGGAGTCCGCAACCAGCACCGCTACCATTCCTCCTTTACCGGTAGCCGATGTCGCCTACGTGATAGATCAGCCTTCTTTCGACAAGCAACTCCGCCGAGAGCCGAACGTTCTGGAGGCCTGGAATGGTTCGCTGACCGCAGGAGTTACGCTGGTGCAAGCCACGCAGAACCAGTACACGTTTTCGGGAGCGGCCGGTCTGGTGCGGGCTGTGCCCACGGTCAACTGGCTACCGCCGCGCAATCGTACAGCCGTTGATTTCTCCGGCTCCTACGGCAAGATCACGCAGCCCGGTTACACGCCTCCGGGGATGGCGCCCGTTCCCCCCTCTTATACCAAGACAAACATTGAGCACGGCGACGCTGAACGCGACCAGTACTTTTCGCCGCGCTTCTATTACCTCGCCGATCTTGCCTTTGACCATAACTATGCGCAGGACCTCGATCTGCAGCAGATTTATGGTGCGGGTGTTGGGCTGACTGTGTTTAAGGAGCCAAATCGACAGCTGGATGCTAAGATCACCGCGCAGTATGAGAAGCAGCAGTTTGGTGATGCTGCCGCAGGTACGAATCAAAACCTGATCGGCGCCACACTATCAGCAAACTATACCGCGAAGTTCCTGAAGAGACTTACATTCAACCAGCAGTTGAACTACATACCGGCGTTTAACAATCCTCGCGCCTACTCCGCCAACGAGACAGATACGCTGGGCTTTCCGGCGTGGAAAGACCTCTCATTTACCGTCGGCACGCTGGACAGCTATCTGAATGACACGCCGTTTAGCTTGCCACCGACCAAGCGCAATTCCTTCCAGTTCACGATGGGTCTTACTTACAACGTTAAATCAAGGTATTGAGGCATCAGGCGCCTGGACCGGAGCCGGATGAACGGCTCACTGCTGGGCCGGTTCCCCGGCTAGCGGCTGCTTCAGCAAGTCAAGCACGGGCGCAGGCTGCGGCTTATCGGCATTTGCCAGCAGGATCGAGACCTGCCACATCTGCGTCGGTGACAGCACTGTCTGGTATGCAGGCATTCCTGAAAGACGGATGCCGTTTCGAACCTTCCAAAAAGTTTCGCCTGGCGGATCATCGGAGACGCCGACCACCCCGTGGCCGTGCGGCTTCCAGAGCTGCGGTGCGCGCGGGAACATGTGCGCCGCATAGGGAGAATCGTGGCCATACGTCCCATGGCAGGCGGCGCATTGCTCGCGGTACACCTGCGCTCCCAGCAGCAGATTGGTGTCGCTAATGCCCACTGGCGAGGGACCCGGGTTTTCACGATCGATGCGGGCGTCGAGAGGAACGTGAACGATCTCAGCCTCAAACGGCAGCGCCGGATCCGTGATCGCGACCGGAGGCTTGCCGTAGCGCAGGAAAATGTAGGCGGCGGTGGGCAGGGCAAGCAGACCCAGCAACAGGCCGAGAATGAATCCTCGCATTGAGGGGAGGCTCCTTTCGATCTCGTTCCATAGTAGGGCATTGCTCCGGAACTGCCCGCGAGGCAGCAGAGGGAGTCGCGCAGATGGTTTAATGGGAGAGTTGGCCGGTTCGGCTGGAGGCTTTACGTTTTGATCGATCGTTCTTTGCTGTTTGGGTCGCCTCGCTCGGCCCTCGTTACGGTTCTTTGTCTGCTGGGCACGGCTGCTTCCGCCCAAACCTCGTCCCAAACGCCTGATCCGCAGGCCACGCAGCCGATCCAAACTCTGCCGCAAGCGACGCCGCAGGACCGGGCCCAGGTCCTGCGCGACGCTCAGGCGCGGGTAGAGATGAGGCGCAGGCAGCGCCAGCAGCTGATCATCGAGGACACCTACTCGCACAAATACGAGGCTTACTTTGGCGGCGGCTATGAGCGCTTTCGTCCGGGCGCGTCGCTGCAGCACCTGAGTGAAGCTGCGTGGAACATAGGTGTCACCGAGTGGGTGCGGCCGAAGCTAGGGATTACGGGAGATTTGCGCGGCTACTATGGAACCGCCTACACCGGGATCAATGCCGTGCAAGTGTTTAAGCCGAGTATCAGCGAGTATACGTTCATGGCCGGACCGCAGTACCGCGTCTATGAGGCCCAGCGTTGGGCGGTGAGCGCGCAGGTACTGGCCGGCGCAGGCCATGGAAATTTCAACACGGGCACTGGGGGCTTTCCGTCTGCAGTTACTGGCTTGTGGCCGGACGGGACGGCCTTTAATCTGAGCGCTGGCGCGTCTTTCGACTACAACCTCAGCCCTGCTCTTGCTATCCGGCTGACGCCCAATTACCTGTTTTCGAACTACGGGAGCACGTTTGAGCACAGCCCCGGCTTTACGACCGGATTTCTCTACCGGTGGGGACGCCAGTAGGCTAGTACACCAGCCGGCTGACGCTGTAGGCGATGACGCCTAGCCCCAGCAGCACCAGCAGCGCACGCTGGCCGGCGATCTGCGACTCTGAGTGCCGCGTATCTGTGCCGCTGACCGTGTGCGATCCGTGGAGCATGACCTTCGCCTTAATCCCGGTGAGCACCAGGGCGATGCCGCCGATCAGACATAGCCAGTGAGACAGGTTGTATGAAATGCGCATGGTGCTGACCGCTTTCCAGTGCGTTATGGACTATTTCTTACAACTTCGGCTGCCTATGCTTGTACGTCTCGCTGTCTCGAGCTGTCAAGCGGATACTGAGGCTCGGTCATCCGAACGGGATCGAGAATCTCGGAAATCTCCCTTTCGGAAATCAGTCCCTGCATCCGCACCAGCTCGATAATGGACTTCCCGGTTGCAACCGACTCTTTCACGATCTCTGCCGCCTTCGCATAGCCGATGTACGGATTCAGTGCAGTCGCCAGAGAGACTGTGCTCTCCGCATACTGCTCGCAGCGCGCGATGTTGGCAGTGATGCCGGCGATGCATCGGGTATCCAGCTGGTACAGCATATTCGCCATAATTGTGATGCTCTGGAGCGTGTTGAGGGCCATGGTGGGCATCATGACGTTCAATTCAAGCTGTCCGGCCTGCACCGCCA
>CAXUND010000058.1:9477-21240 GCA_964252445.1 uncultured Acidobacteriaceae bacterium
CGCGGTAGTCGGGGTGGGTGTTGATACCGGTGCCAACCGCCGAGCCTCCCAAGCCCAGCTCGCGGAGACTGTCGGCGGAGTAGGCGATGTAGGCCCGCGCTTTTGCCATGGCACGGCCGTACGCTGCGAACTCCTGGCCCAGGCGGATGGGCACGGCATCCTGCATGTGGGTGCGCCCCGATTTCATGATCCCGTCAAATTCGGCGGCCTTCGTTGCGAGCGTCTGCTCCAATGCATCGAGGACCGGGTAAAGGGTCTCCAGCGCCAGCAGCGTGGCCAGGCGCATGCCGCTAGGAAAAACATCGTTCGTCGACTGACCATAGTTAACGTGGTCGTTCGGATGGACCTCTTTGTAGGAGCCGAGCGGTGAGCCGAGGATTTCGTTTGCGCGGTTTGCGATCACCTCATTAGTGTTCATGTGGAAGCTGACGCCCGCGCCTGCCTGGAAGACATCGACGACAAACTCGCTGTTCCAACGGCCGTCTACTACTTCCTCGGCGGCTAGCAGGATTGCATCCGCGCGCCGGGCGTCGACCAGACCCAGCTGCTTATTCGCCTGGGCCGCCGCATGCTTGACCATTCCGAATGCTCGAATCAGTAGCGGATGCGCCCGCAGACCGGAGATAGGGTAGTTTTCGACCGCACGAACGGTCTGTGCGCCGTAGTAGGCACCTGCGGGAACGTCAACGTAGCCGAGCGAATCTTTCTCCTGGCGGATGGGCTGGGACATCGGGAACACGTGCTCCTTGGTTGGTGTACTTCGTCGAGGGTAACAACATCCCCGATCCACTGCAGTGCAGTCCGTCGCGTTGCATTAAAGAATAGATGTGGCAGCCACGGTCAGATCTGCCTCTTCCGCAGGGCCTCTTGAGCACGGAGGTAGGCCTCGAGCTCGAGACGGCCCTGGTACCTGGCCCAATCGGCAGGTGTCCCACCCCAGAGCAGGTCCTTAATATTCACTTGTGCACCTCGCTCGACCAGCAGCCTCGCGACGCTCTCGTGCCCGGCCTGGGCGGCCTGGTGCAGTGCCGTCGAGTGAGCATGGCTTCCCGCTGGGTTGTATCGGTCAGGATCTTCTCCTGCATCCAGGAGCAGCCGGACGATGTCAACATGGCCGAACTGGGAAGAAGCGGCGAGCGCCAAGCGACGGTCTTCAAGGCTGGCAGAGGGAAGCAGGCGCCGGAACTCGTCGGTAAAACCCAGCGCCGCAGCCACCGGAAGATCCATCCGGGCACCGCGCCGGATCAGTGCGTGGACTGCATCATGCTCGCCATGAATCGCCGCTCCGCGGAGAGCCGTGTTTGGGTCAGCGCCATGATCGCAAAGCAGGTCAATTAATGGAATTTGCACCTGGCACTCGCGCGCTACTCTCCCGGTAGAGATCAGCTCCAGAGCCGCCGTGAGCGTGGAGGTCTCCACGCCTGCATGGAGGATCACCTCGGCTACCTCCACGATGTTGCTGGGAAGGGTGCCATGGCGCACCGGGTTCTCTGCGATGAACTCGAGCAGGGTCGGCGTGTGGAAGTAGTTCGAGTTCCCAAAGCGGGCTTGCAGACGTGTCAGGTCCGGGTGCGATTTCAGCTGAACGCGCAAGCCGTCTACGTCTCCGGCGTCCAGAAGAGCTACCGCGCGGCGAAGCGTGGGGTTAGCGATCCGCTCGTGATAGGGCAGGCTGAGATCGTCAGCTGGCTGTTCCGGACGGATCGCCTCTGCCATAACGGGATGCTTCCTGAGAGCGCAGTGGCGCCGGTACAAGCATACTTCTTGTAGTTTGATAATGCCCTAACTGGAAGCTTCGCGAGCGCTACGCTCGTCTAATCTGAATCGAGAGGACCTGCAGTGAACCTGCCCCTAACCATAGAAGACGAAGCGTTTGATGTTCTGGTCATTGGGGCCGGTCCAACCGGCCTCGCCTGCGCGATCGACGCTCAGCGTCTAGGATTGCGCGTGGTGCTGGTGGACAAGGGCTGCCTGTGCAACTCGATCTACCACTACCCGGCGCACATGACCTTCTTTACCACGCCGGAGCTGCTTGAAATTGGGGACATCCCTTTCCCCAGCCAGAACCAGAAGCCGAACCGCAATGAAGCCCTTGAATACTATCGCAAGGTGGCGGAGCGGTACTCGCTCGACATCCGGCAATATCTTCAGGTGAACTCACTCGGCGGCGAGGACGGCGCTTTCGAGGTTCGGACCACGGATCGCTTCGGACGCAACCAGTTGATGGCTGCTCGAAAGATCATCGTTGCCACCGGGTACTACGACCTGCCGAACTATCTTGGCATCCCGGGAGAGGACCTTACTAAGGTCATGCACTATTATGACGATCCCCATCCATACTATGGATTAGACGTGCTGGTGATCGGCGGCAAGAATTCGGCGGCGATTGCCGCTCTGGATCTGTGGCGTCACGGAGTGCGCGTGACCCTGGTCCATCGCGGACCGTCCATGCACCGGCATGTGAAGTACTGGATCCTGCCTGACTTTGAGAACCGGGTGAAGAACGGAGAGATCACGGCTTACTTTGACAGCAAAGTGGTTCGGATCGACCAGGACAGCGCAACCATTGATACACCCGCCGGAGAGATCGTGCTTTCCAACCACTTTGTGTTCGCGCTCACCGGATATCACCCTGACTTCTCGTTTCTGAAGTCTCTCGGGGTGAGGGTCGAGGGTGCTGACCAGATGCCCGCGTGCGATCCCGAGACGCTCGAAAGCAATGTTCCAGGCATTTACCTTGCCGGGGTGATCGTCGCAGGCGCGCGGACGAACGAAATATTCATCGAGAACGGGCGTTTCCACGGCATCCAGATCGCTCGTGATTTACTAGCGAAATTCGGTAAAACAGGGTCTGAGAGCGGCAGCTACGAGGCACTAGCAGAGCGATAGAGTCATTTCGCAAGGTGCGATTTCGGGAGGGAACGGGACTTGGCGCGACCGAACTGGCGGCAACTGCTGCTACCCCGAACAATCCGCGGCCAGCTCATTGCCAGCCTGGTGCTCTTTGAGTTCGTGGCGCTGGCCTTCTTTTCCGCCGTGCTCATCCGCGAAGATTCCATTGAGGCTGAACAGCGCACCGTGCGTCGCCTGGAATACCAGGCAAGCGAACTGTCCGTAGTTTCAGGCATTGCTCTTAGAGAGAACAACCGGGAGATGCTGCAGACTATTGTCAGCTCCATGCTGCAGTTCCCGAGCGTAGCGGCGGTCAAGATCACCGACCTTGACGGCCGGGCGCTTGCGGCGAGCACCACGTCGCTGAACGGCAAGCCGGCACTGAGTGCGTGGGAAATCCGCCAGATACCCCGCGAGTTGCGCGGCCCGCCGCACGCTGACGTGCTGAAGCCAAGCTCCGGAAACCGAGAAGGCGTTGCCGCGGTTCAAGTACAGGGTGTGATTCAGGCGCTGATCTGGGTCTACCCCGAAGAAACGGCAAGCATCGCTCAGCTTAAAGACATGGTGCGGGTTTCCGCGCTCGGCGCGCTCGCCGTGATCCTCGCGTGCACCCTGCTGGCCGCGATTATCGCGCGCTTTCTCACCAGCCCCCTGACGCAGCTGCTGGCGGCCACGAGGCGGATCATCCGCAACCCTGAGGACGTTGCCGGCTTCCCGCTGAGGGTCTCTTCAACCAATGAAGCCTCGGAACTGGTGCAAGCCTTTAACCTGATGGTTGAATCAATCAAGGAGCAGCGGTCCGGACTGAATGACACGCTGGCGCTGCTCGACTCCATGCTGGCGCACGCCCCGATCGGCATGGCGTTTTTCGACAGCAAGGGCTGTATCGTCCGCGTGAACCAGTTCCTCGCGGAGATGACCGGCGTGGCGATGGACCAATTTCTCGGCCGCAACCTCGAGGAGGTCTTTGCCCCTGACGCGGCTGCGACCTTCTCATGGGCTGTGGCACAGGTCTTTGAGCAGGGATGCGCTGTCCAGGACGTGGAAGTAGCGGGTCAGGTTGAGCCTAGCCTGACTGGCGCCCTGGTTGCCGACGACGACTCGACGGCAAGATCGTGGCTGGTGAACGTATACCCGGTCCAAACCGCCGCCCACGCGGTGCGGTGGGCCGGGGCGGTCATCGTCGATATCACTGAACGCCGCCGCGCCGAGGAGTCGCTGCGTCGGACGGAGAAACTGGCGGCCGCCGGTCGCCTGGCCGCATCAATCGCCCACGAGATCAACAATCCGCTCGAGGCGATCACCAACCTGCTCTACCTGCTGCGCCAGCATCATTCGCTGGATTTTGAGGCTAAGAACTATGCGAACGCCGCGCAGCACGAGGTAGCGCGGGTCTCGGAGATCACCCAGCAAATGCTGCGCTTCCATCGTCAATCCACGCTGCCGATGGTCAGCGGGGTACCGGAGCTGCTCGATTCTGTGCTGACGCTCTACCAGGGACGGCTGGCCACGCTCCAGGTGCAGCTGGAGCGTCGTTACCGTGGGCCATGTGAACTGTTCTGCTTTTCGGGGGAGCTCCGGCAACTCTTCGCCAACCTCGTCGGGAATGCGCTTGATGCGATGGCGCCGGGAGGAAACATGTCTCCGGGAACGTCAATCACTGGAGAATACCGGGAGGGTGCGGGGTCCAGGCGGCTGGTGGTCTGCGCGCGACCCTCGCGCGGCTGGCGCGGACATGGGGACGCACCCGGCATTCGGGTTACCATCGCCGACAGCGGGCAGGGGATGAGCAAGGCAGTGCGCCAGCGGATCTTTGAGCCGTTCTTCACGACGAAAGAAGCCACGGGGACTGGACTTGGCCTGTGGGTGAGCGCGGAGATCATGGCCAAGCATGAAGTGGTGTTGCGGATTCGCAGCCGCGCTGCCGGGCAGGAAGCAGCAGCAAAGCCTTCTGGGACTGTGTTTATGCTGTTCTTCCCGGCTGCGCTGGTGGGCCAGGTCTCCGGGAGTGTAGAGCAGCAGGCGGCCGCCGAGATCGCCGCTGAGGTTGTAGGCTGAGCTTCCGTCTAAGGGATCACGAGCGGACGATAGACTTGCCGTTCCGCGTCAGCAGCGCTCCATACCTTCGCAGCCGTCTGCGCGCGCAGCCTGCAACTGGTCATCGTGCTCGACTCGCGCGCTCGTGTCACCCGAAAGCGATGCATCTCGAGGTATCGTACGCGCAGCCCCCTGAGCATCGCCGGCAGACCGCCGGCCCGGCTGTCATCGAGAGCGGTGAGCATCTCGGGTGCCGGGCGGCTGCTGTCTACGAGAACCAGTAGGGCAGCCTCCTGAGGGTTGTCGAGGCTCTGGGTAACGCCCACGCCGAAGATGGCAGGATCAGCCAGCAGCTCCGTGGAAAGTCTGCGCGCGGACGCAGCTGCGTCCGCAAGTGCCTTTGCGGTGAGGTGGATGCCCTCGACGGGCATCAATCCTGAGGGCGCCATGCCTCCGGCGAGTGATGCCGCATCGGTGAGGATCACAGCAGTACGCACACCCGCCACGGTCTTTGGAACTCCGGGCGCTCGCGCACGATCCAGGTACAGAATAACGGCGGCCTCACCCGGGTGGTCAGCGCTAGCGCCTGCCGCAGCGCCTAGAATGCCGCTGTCGCGGGAGACCAGCGCCTGCGCCGTCCGCGCCGCCTCACGGGCGCGGCTGCGCTCCGAGGGAGTCAGCAGGCTGAGAGGATCCCGCGTGGGCAGTGGCGGCATCGCGTCGTAGTTGAGGCAGGCTACCGGGTGCGGTACACCGGTACCGACTACGGAGAGGCTGGAACCGACGCGACCGCCCAGCTCAGCCAATACATCGCCGATCGGATTTGCGATGCTGAGTCCCGGGCCCAGAGCATTTGCTGTACTGCCGGCGTAGAACAGCCCGACCGGCTGTGCGTTGGCCGCATCGACGACCAGCGCGCCGGAGTCGCCCGCATCCGAGAAGCTGTTGCCGGGAATGCCGATCTGCCCGCTAAACACCTTGGTGGTATACGGCTGGGTCTCGGCGCAGTCGCGGTAGTAATCCACCTTCACCGCCAACTCAACCGAGTTGATGGTGGAGCAGGTCAGCCCCGTGGTGCGCCCGCTCTTCGCTACCTCGATGCCCGCCAGGTTTGCCGCCGTCAGCCACTCTCCCCGGCCGCCAACCGGCGGCGCTGCAGCGAGAGTGCCGTTCTGCGCTGAGCCGAGCTCGAGGATGCTTCCCGAGGAGTCCACTGCGCCAGGCGCAACCCCGGCCAGCGCGGCGTCCACATTCGTCTCATGCACGTTGAGCGGAACCGAGGCGCGCAGCGCTGCCACCGGCCTCACCTTGGCGCCGGGCTCCGACAGCGGCACGCATGCGTCATCGATGGTGCCAGGTTGGACGATCGCGTCACCGGCGTGGGCCTGGTCCGACTCCGCCAATACATGGTTGTTGCTTAGAATGTACCGCTGTCCGGCCTGATCTTCGACCAGCGCTCCCAGGGTCCCGCCGCAGCAGTCGGCGATGTAGCTTCCCCCGGGGCGGCCGGCCGCAGCGGTCTCATCCGAGTACGTGTCAAAGTCGTTGTCGTTGCCGCCCGAGCTTCCCAGCAGGATGGCGCCCATTTGCTGCAGCTGGTGGGAGACCGGATTGCTGCTGATGTTCCCATTGAGCAGCACGTGCAGCGCGGTGGTCGCGCTCCCAGCGCCCGACCCGCCCGCGTTGGCCGTAGCGACGATGCGCGCCGAAGCCGGACCCGGTATAGGAGTCGATCTGGGTGGCGCGGTGTAGGTGACGGTGCAGCTGGTGAAGGCGCGCGAAGCTCGGGTGCAGGTGGTGGCCGAGAGCGCGCCCGTACCTACAGCTGGATCAAGCGACCAGGTGACGGAGCCGGCATTTACTTCCGCGAGCCGGGCGGTGACTTCGATCGACTGCCCGGGGGCGACGGTCGCGTTCTCCGGGGAAAGCGGTTGCGCAAAGCCTGGAGTAAGGGTGAGCTGCGTGGTTGCGGTCTCTGCGCCCATAGCAGCGGCGAGAGTCACGGAGACCTCATCCCTCGAAAGCGCTCCCGGCGCAGTGTAGACGCCGGTAGCGTCTATCGAGCCTGGTCCGAGAGCAGGAGCATTGTCGCTCGATGTGATCGTCCAACGCGCCGGCGCGGGTTCGTTCGTCCGCGGATCGACCGCCGTGAGCCGCAGCTGGCTGCCGGTAGCGAGCGTATGGGCCCCTGCTTCAATCGACAGGGTCGGATTGGCGCTGATCGCGGCGCCGCCGCAGCCGCCCAGCACGACGCAGACAGTTGCAGCAAAGATTGTCAGCAGGCAGGCGCCGGATTGTTTGTTCGAGTCTGCCATCAGAGTCAGGAGATCACGCGGCGCAGAAAGCCCTTAAGTCCCAACCAGCCAAGCAGACCAAAGGAAACGGCCAGACCGAGCAGGATCAGTAGGGCCGGCATGTGCCCGATGCCGGGTGTTAGCGCTGCTCGCAATCCTTCACTCATGTAGACGATCGGGTTGATGAGAACGACATACTGCAGCCATCGAACGTGGGACAAAAGCGCCCACGGATAATAGACGCAACCCAGGAACGTGATGGGGATGACGACGATCGAGAAGACCAGACCGATCTGGCGCGGCTGCACGTTCGATCCGATGGCCAGCCCCAGCGCGCCCGAGACCAGACTTGCCAGGATCAGCACTGCCAGCAGCATCGGCCAGCTCTGGACATGGATGTGAACCGGCGTTGCCGGAACCAGGATCGCGAGCGGCATCACCAGCAGCGCCGCAAAGATGCTCTGCAGGGCGCTGAAGCAAACCTTCTCAAGCGCCACCGCCGAGACCGGCAGCGGGCACATGACGCGGTCATCGATCTCTCGGGTAATACCGAACTCGCCCGAAAGCGGCAGCGCCACCGCGGCGATTCCGGTGAACATGATGGCAACGGCCATCAGTCCCGGGAGCAGGATAGTGGCGAAGTTGCCGCCCGCCATCATGCTGCCGCCCATCGCGCCTGCGCCGGCGCCCTGGCTCATGCGGGGAAAGAGGTAGGTGAAGACGAACAGGAACAGCAGCGGCTGCATGATGATGCGGACGGCAAACGGCAACATCTCGCGAGACAGTACGCGAAGATCGCGAAGAAAAAGACCGCCAAATGCGGTCAGTGCCGGGGCGCGGGCGATCACGGGACCTCTCTCCATTTGCTCATAAAGCCGTCCAACCGCTGTCCCGGATCGGGTTGTGCGTTACGTTTGTACCGTAGAACCAGCTCCAGGCTATTCACGCAGCTCCCGGCCGGTCAACTTGATAAACACAGTCTCTAAAGACGGCTCTGCGATGCGAATGTCGCGGACGCCGTAAGGCTGGGCTGCCTCTACAATACCCGCCAGCAGACCGTCGCTGGTGGTCGAAAAGATGCGCACGCCTTTCGCCGGTCCCGCAGTCGTGGGCGTTGCCTCAGCGCCGATCACTGCAGGCATCTGGCGAATGGCAGCGATCAGCGGCTCGAGCCCGTCGGTCTGGCGCAGGGTCAACTCCATCACCGTCTCGGCGCCTAACGTCGTCTTGAGCACTGCGGGAGTCTCCAGGGCAAGAATGCGTCCGTGATCGACGATCGCGAGGCGATCGCAAAGCTCGTCCGCCTCCTCCATGTAGTGGGTGGTGAGTACGACCGTGATCCCTTCATCACGCAAAGCGCGCACGGCGTTCCACATGGCGATCCTCGATTGCGGATCAAGCCCGGCGGACGGCTCGTCGAGAAACAGCACGGCAGGCCGGTGCGCGATCGCACGCGCAATCTGCACCCGTTGCTGCAAGCCTCCCGAGAGCTCCGACGGCATGGCTGACGATCGCTCGTGGAGCAGGAACTGCTTCAGCAGCTCGTCCGCCCGCTGCTTTGCTGCCGCCGCGGTGAAGCCGAAGTAGCGGCAGTGAAAGTAAACGTTCTCGTAGATCGTGAGCGACCGATCAAGTGTGTTGTATTGCGGCACTACACCCATGTGGACGCGCGCCTTAGACGGATGAGCGACTACGTCGATTCCGTTGATGCGTACAGACCCGGAGGTAGGCAGCGCGCGGGTGGTGCAGATCGAGATGGTCGTCGTCTTGCCCGCGCCGATTGGCCCCAGCAGACCGAATATCTCGCCGGCCGGAATAGCAAGATCGATGCCGCTGAGCGCTACGACAGCCGGGGCCGGGGCTTTCGCCGGATAGGTCTTGGCGAGCGCCTCAATGTTTACGATCATGTGTGCGCAGCCTCAAGGTTCCCCGCGATTATACGGGGGTCGCGGCACTCGGCCGGGCGGCGCGGTTCTCAAACAAAAAAGCGCCGCCCGGGGGGAGCGACGCCATAACGTCACAGCACAGATCGCGACTTTTAAGCCGCTACCCTTGAACCGCGCTTGCGGACCAGCCTTGGACCGGCGGATTCTGGCTGCATCGCAGGAAGAGACTTGGGAAGTGCTCGCGGCGTAGCCTCGAGAGGCGGCCTGGCCGCCAACGCCGCCCGGAGCCTGCGCGACTCACGTCGTCCCAGAAGACGCATCGTCTCCGTTGAGTAGAAACGCTGCCGCCCGCAATCCAGGCACACCATGTAGCACTCGTTTTCAATGGTGAAAGGGCGGGTCATCCGCCGGTGATGACAGCCAAGAAAAGTACTTAGGGCAAAGTTATAGATAGTGCTGAGAACAATCATGCGGTCCTCCTCCATAAGCGCGCAGGTTTTAGAGCGAATAATGCACCGGTACATTGCCGGCTGCCTTGGAACGAGCCTGGCTGACAAGATAGATGCCTTGCCACTGGCGAAGTTGCACGGTCGACAGATTCACCGCCTACGGTGAACCCCAAAATGGGACTGCGGCAATCAGCTCAGCGCATGCGCACAACTAGTTTGCCGAAGTGCGCGGCCTGCTCCATCTGGCGAAAGGCCTCCTTCGCCTCTTCAAGCGGAAACACTCGGTCGACTACAGGCTCGATCCGGAGAAGACGAACTGCCTCGTTCATACGTTCGAAGTCGGTTTGCGATCCCACAAAGATCCCTTGAATGCGCAATTGCTTGCGCAGGATGACAGGGACCGCGAGTGGTTCGTCCGACTGCGAGAGGACCCCGATCTGCGCGATCGTGCCCCCTACCCGAGCTGCCTGCAGGGACTGAGCGAATGTTCCGGCGCCGCCCACCTCGACCACCAGGTCCGCGCCCAGGCCGTCGGTCTGCTCGAGCACCCACTTCGCCCACTCCGGCTGTTGCCGGTAATTCACCCCGGCGTCCAGACCCAGACCTCGCGCGCGCTCCAGCTTCTTTTCGCTTGAGGACGTCCCCAGCACCCGCGCCCCGGCAGCCTTGGCAAACTGCAGTGCCGCCATCGAGACACCGCCGGTCCCCTGGATCAGGACCGTGTCTCCGGGCTGGGTGTGCGCGCTGGCCACGACTGCATTCCATGCGGTCACCGCGGCGCAGGGCAGCGTGGCTGCCTGCTCGAAGGAGAGCTGCTCCGGCAGATGCACCAGCCCTCGTTCAGGCAGCACTACCGTCTGCGCCATCATGCCGTCGATGTCTCCGCCGAGAGCACCCTTCTGCTTGGCGGCGCTTGGCGGCCCATCGAGCCAGTTCTGCATGAAGATGCCGGCGACACGATCGCCGACCTTGAAGCGGGTCACGCCCTCTCCGATGGCGGCAACTACACCCGCACCATCGGACAGCGGAATGCGCGGCAACTGCAGCTTGGGATTGTACTTGCCGGTGACCATCATCAGGTCGCGATAATTGAGCGAGACGGCGTGCACGGCAATTGCGACCTCGCCCGCCGACGGCTCGGGTTCGGGCGCATCAATCAGGGCGAGATTGTCGATGCCAAAGCTGGGGATGTGCCAAAATTTCATGAACGGCTCCAAGCAGAGCAGATGCCGGGAGCTCCCAAGTCGATGCGCCTATCTTCCCTCTGCACTTCCAAGCGCAGGACTCCACACGTTCGAGCTGTTCAGACAAGTTACGTACAGCTCCCCTCTCCGTCCGCACCGGGGTGTCGCTCTTGCGCAACTGCCCGCTAAGACATAGCATGGTATATACCACGGGGGTGACGGTGGCACAACTCGAGAAGGCAAAGGTATTTATGAGCGGCCGAAGCCAAGCCGTCCGCATCCCGGCGCAGTTCCGTTTTCCCAGCAATGAGGTCTACATTCGCCGCGATCCGAAGAACGGCGATGTGATCCTCTCTCAAAGCCCCGGCAGCTTGCGCGAGATTCTGGCCGCTCTCCACAAACTGAACATCCCAGATGACTTCTTATCTTCTGCAGAACGGGCTTACGCCCAGGGTTTTCAGGAGAGAACTGAGCTGTGATTTATTTGCTCGACACTAACATGGTCAGCTACATCGTCAAGGGTCGCTCGCATGCGGCTAGTAATCGCTTGGTAGGCCTCTCCCAAGATGAAGTTGCTGCTGTGTCTTCGATTACTGTCGCCGAGATTCGGTACGGCCTAGCCAAAAAGCCTGATGCTACTGCCCTTAGATCTCTCATGGATGGTTTTCTCGCCAGTATCAAGATTCTTTCCTGGGGAACAGCCGAAGCGGAGATGTACGGTTTAGTGCGAGCCACGCTGGAGAAGAAAGGCCTCACACTCGGAAATATGGACATGATGATCGCCGCCCAAGCTATCGTTGCTCAAGCGACGCTTATCACGAATGACAAAGCCTTGGCCCAAGTCGATGAACTAGTTTCCACAGTCGACTGGGCCACAGATCTTTGATCGAGCCTTTAAAGCCGGATGTTCTACATCACTCGGCCTGCCACTCTGATCGTCGCAGTCACTGGGCCGATGCCCTGAACGGATTCACTGATGCCTAGAAAAGTGTTGAACACGAGCTTCTCCAAAGCCAAGGAT
>CAXUND010000059.1:0-20447 GCA_964252445.1 uncultured Acidobacteriaceae bacterium
CCGCCGACCAGGCCGCCGACGAAGTCCAGAAGTTCGTCGACCAGGCCTTCCTCGCTGGCCTCCAGCGAGTCCGCATCGTCCATGGCACGGGCATGGGCGTCCTACGCCGAACCCTGCGCGCCGCCCTGACTGACCACCCCCACGTAGCCACCGTCACCGAAGCTGATCAGTACGAAGGCGGCCAAGGCGCGACGATTGTCGAGTTGAGGCAGTGAGCTACGTCAACCTAAATAGGACGAGAATACTCACTGTGAACTAGCTTTGAGTGCTTCTTTTAGGAGAGAGCCTTGAGCGCGATGTGATTCCGTGCTCCTTGGGTTAGCCGGGTGGGCTAGGCAAATAACTTGAGCCTTCAGGTCCGGTAACAGCTGCATTCGATACCCCCCAGCTGGCTGCTTCAACTGGGTTTCAGCTAAGTTAAAGCCACAATATGGCGCATACGAAGGAAAAGCTTCCGCAAACGCGGGCGAGACATTACCTCCTAAAAGAGCGATCACTCTGGGCCTAACGATCTCAATCTGCATGCGTAGTGCGGTAAGACACGCAGCCCGATAATCCGCAGAGCACCTAAAGGTGCCTGTGTTCTTGGTCTTTGCCTTTTCTCCTGATCTCGGCTCCGGATGAATAATCGCGCCCAAATAGAAGTTAGTGAAGAAGCAATCCTCTTCCGCGAGCCCTGCTACCGGCAGGAAGTATGCTCGCAAGTTCATCCAAGTTTTCATCTTAAGATAGTCTTCGACACCTCGGGCGATCGATTGTCGGTAACCGAAATCGGTGTCAAAGTTATGACCCACAAACATCACGGGAGATTGAGGAAAGGTGGATCCCTTATACCCACGGCCGCCTGGAAAGAAATTAGGGAAGTTAGCGATTTCGCAGGATAGTGGTAAGACACTATGGATACGGGTAAAGATGCCAGTACTTTTTGCAACGCTTGAAACTGTACGGACGGCAAATAATTTTGCTTCAATTGGAGATTGTCTCGAAAGCATTTTGATTGAGCTTCATCTGATCACCTCAAGTAAACCCTTAGCCGATTGCCGCGTCTACGCTGCCGCTCTCAGGTAGCCGTACTTATGTAATTACCATCATTGCTGCCGGGTGCCGGACGCCCCACGTCTCGCCTCTGAGACGGGGATCTCACAGCTCAACGTGCGAATCCGCAACAACCCCACGAAACCGCTCCGAAGCAGTAGCCCAATCCACTACATCCACCTTCCAGGGCAGAACAGACTCACTGAAAGCCTCCGCCAACGCCCCCATAGTCCCAAGCGGCAGCGGAGCGTCCCCGAGCACAGCCAAATCCAGATCAGAAAACTTCTTCGCTCGCCCAGTCACCCGCGATCCGAAGGCCCACACCCGCCGCCCCGGCACCACCCGTGCAAGTATCTCCCGCACAATCCCCAGCTCCGCCTCGCTGATATCAATCACACCGACGGTCATCGCAAGCTCCGCTGGTGAAGCTGCGCCAACAAGTACCCAGCCTCGGCGAGAAAGGCTGGCACCCCTCCTACCACTTCACGCGCAACATCCTCGTTATACGTATGGCGGGTCTTCGAACGCATCTCCCGATAGGTCCTCCACCGCGTCCAGTCGCCCAGCAGCAAACCCTGCTCATTCGCTGAGCGGATCAAATCCGAGAACGCCATCGCGTCATAAAGTTCCGGAGTAGGCGAAACTGACTCGAGATCCTCTTCAGCATCTTGTGACTTACTTCGTAAGTAAACTCAAACCGCTGAATCAGCCCATCCCGAATCTGCTCATCCGAAGGATCGCGCTGATACCGCTCCAGCCCCTCCGCCAGGCGAGCCGTAGCACGAGCAAGAGGAGTTAGATCCAGCGACCCCGTCATACAATCCCCACCAGCCACAACCACTCAGTCCACCCACCAACATGTCATCACAACCAGGGTGTCATCCTGAGCAGCGCGAAGGATCTGCGGTTGACTTGCAGTTGACTCACGCGCCGAAGGCGCAGTCGCCCACGCGGCCAGCGTCAGATGCGCATGGGCATGATGATGTAGCGATACCGAGAATCATCCCCGGCATCCTCTGGCCGCATCTGCCCCGCACTCTGCGAGTCCTTAAACTCCAAACGCACTTCCCCGGTGTTCCCGACCGCCTTCAAGAAATCGATCAAATACTGCGAATTAAACCCGACCACAATCGAATCGAAGTTATACGGCGTCTCAATGATGTCCTCCGACTCACCAGCCTCCGTCGACGAAGACGAAATCCGCAGCTCATTCTGCTCGAGCCGAATCTTGATCGCCCCCGAGCGCTCATCCGCGAACTGCGCTACCCGCTGGATTGACTGCTGCAAATCTTCCGACCGCACCACGAGAAACTTGTTGTTATCCCGAGGCATCACCGCTTCATAATTCGGAAATTGCCCCGTCAATTTCCGCGAAGTCAGCGTCCGCGCACCGATCCTGAAAAACAAAGTACTGTCATCATCCGCAAACTCGACATGCGTCTCTTCCGTAGTCGCGAGCAACCCGGCCAGCTCGCTCAGCGCCTTACGCGGAATCAGAATCTTCTTCTCTCCGGTCACATTCGCCAGCGTCTCGCCCGTCTTCTCGATATGCGCCAGGCGATGGCCGTCCGTCGCCACCATCGCCAGTGACTCGGCCTTAAGAATCAGCAGCGCCCCGTTCAGCGTGTAGCGCGACTCCTCATTCGAGATCGCAAAAATCGTCTTCGCGATCATCGCCCGCAGGCTCGCCGCCGGGATTTTGGTCAAGCTAGACTCCGGAAACTGCGCCACCTGCGGGAAGTTCGCCCGCGCCATTCCAACCATCTTTGTATTCGACCGCCCCGAGCGAATCTGCACCCAGTGGTTGTCCATCAGCTTGATCGACAGGTCCCCATCCGGCAGCAACTTGACGTAGTCATACAGCTTCCTCGCCGGGATCGTGCACGTCCCGGCCTTCTTCACCTTGGCCGCGCAGGAGGTCTTCAGACTCTGGTCAAGATCGGTCGCGGTGATCGTCAGCCGGTCCTCCGCTACCTCAAACAGGAAGTTGGACAGGATCGGGATGGTCGTCTTCCGCTCGACCACACTCTGCGCCGCGGTCAACTCCCGGAGCAGCTCCTGGCGGCTGATGGTGATCTCCATGGCTGTGCCCTCTGCAATCGATTTTTCCTGCTCAAGCGTTACCGGCATGGTCTGCTCCGTCGAGTGTTTTGCCAAACTGTACACCACCGGCCCAACAACCCTGAAGAGCCGCTATGGTCTCGTGTTCATTCTAGTGACGTGCAGTCCCTGGCGCGGCCTCAAATCGCCTGCGGAAATCATTGCTCCACCGTGGAGAACCGGATATCGTTGTTCGCTCCGGCTAGTACTGCGGTAAAGAAGTTAATTTAGTTCTATAACCAGCAGCAGTAACCGTTCGCGCCGGAAAAGTGGAAAGCGTGTCCGTGGTCACCATCCAGGCACGTTCGGCCGCCTACCCGCTTTTGGAAAAGCCGGGCTGTCCCCATTGAACATTGCGGACAAGGCGTATGTTCCTGGCGCGGAACAGGCTGGTTCTGCTCATCCTCCACAGCCGCTTCTCTTACCGGTGTGGAAACTGAGATCCCGGCGACGGGAAACGCGGATCCAGCCACGCCGACCGCGGCATCAGCCGGCTCCGCGATCCACCGAACGCGTCCGTTCCACCTCTTCCACAAGCAGCGGCAGTGCGTTTCAAAAAAGGGCAGAGCTTTCGCCCTGCCCCCTTCCGCCGCCGGCGCTCGATTCAGGATCGTTTCAGGGACACGCCCCCATTTACCGTCGTCGCATGCACCACAGCGCCGCCTGAGCCAAGGTTCACGTTCAGCTCCTTGCCGATCTTGCCCTGCACCGTCACCGGGAAGTCCAGATCGATGCCGCCGTTCACCGTCTCCGTCTCCAACCTCGCCGAGTAGTTCGCCGGCACGCTGATGTCGACGCCTCCGTTGGTGGTCTCGGCGTAGAGGCCGGCGCCCTGCCAGCGGTCGCCGGATAGTGCAACATCAAGGCCGCCGTTGGTCGTCGAACCCTTTACATCCCCAGCCAGGTCGGACAGATCTACCCCGCCATTGGTCGTCGCAAAACGTACGTGCGCATCGAGATGTGCGATTGAGATACCGCCGTTCGATGTGTGCAAGTCGAGCGAGAGGTGCTTTGGCACGTGCAGGATATAACTCACCTGGTAGCCCTTGTTGATCATCCAGTGCGGCCCGCTGTCCGTGACGGAGCTGGAGTCGGCCTTAATCAAGACGGATTGGATGATCTGTTCGGCGGCAGTCCTGGAAGAGGCATGCCCCACGATCTCTGCCTCGATGCGGATGTCGCCGCGGTCTTCGCCGCGCACCTCGATGCCGCCATTCCCGTTGCCACTGGTGACCTTGAAGGCTGCTCCAGCCGCGACGGTCGTCGTCCGTCGCTCGCAACTGTCGTGTCCGGTGTCATGAAGACACGGACTAGTCTGCCAATTCTGTGCGTGAGCAACTCCGGCCAGCATAAGCAGACCGCAGCAGGAGAGAGAAACAGCTGTCAATCGCATAGGGAACAAGCTCCTGCGGCTCTGTACGCAAGCAGCCTCCATGCGGTTCCCTAGAAATCAGGGCCGCTTGCGATCCCAGTATTCCTCGTGGCGATCATCCCGCAGCCGCAAACCCTTCACCAGCCCCGCGCCATCCCGCTCGAAGATCAGCCGCGCAGGGCTGCCGGACGCAAAGAAGTACGTCGATGGGCTTTCCGGCAGGAGCTCATTTACCTCGCCCGCACGATTGCGTCCCAACAACTGGTCGCCCTGGCGGTAGATGGTCACCTGCGTCACACCCTGGTCGGTATATTCACCGGCATAGTTGTCATAAATCGCCGGATTTACCTTCGCCGGCAGAGGATGGATAGGTACCAACACCCGCTCCGCTTCTGGTGGTGCCAGCTGGCCGAGCCGGTGCGCCAGCAGCCATTTCGGCAGGTCGGGGTTGCCGTACGCCTTGTCCCAAGCATTGTGCTTGATCCCGGCAAACTCCCAGAACCTGACACTGCCACCCGCGGCCTTCAGTGCCTCGAACATGATCGCGGACTGCTTTGGCAGCACCAGAGGATCATCCGCCCCGTGGAAGAGCCAGGCAGGCGTTCGTCCCACTGCGCGCGCGTACTCTGCCGGCAGCTCAGGATCCTGCCACCGCTGTGGCGCATACGACCAGAAAATACCTCCCGAGACAGGCACAATCGCCGCGAACGTGTGGGGGAAGGTGCGCGCCATCTCCCACACGCCATAGCCTCCCAGGGACAAACCCGTCAGATAGGTGCGCTCCGGATCTCCATGGAACTCGCGTGTCTCCGCCTCAAGCGCAGCCATGGCTGTCTGCATCATGTCCGGGTCGGTCCAGTGGTGGTGATTGAATGGGACCTGCGGCATTACCACAACAAAAGGCCAGCGCTCCGGGTGCAGTCGAATCGCCGCGGGCAGACCGATCTGCGTCTGATCCATACCCTCGGATCCGCGCTCGCCCGAACCATGCAGAAAAAGGATTACTGGCCAACTTGCCTGGGCGCTCCAGGTCTCCGGCAGGTACACAACATACTTGTGCGCAGACCCGTTGATGACGATCGTGCGGTTCAGAAAGCCGGTCTCCTGCGCGCGCTCCGCCTTGCGCGCAAACGCCGGCACGGCGAGCGCAAGCAGGCAGACAACAAGAAAACGGCGGAGGACCATTGCTCTGAGCATAGCAAGACACCTTTCACGCCTAACCTGAGGCTGCTGTGAGCAAGACGGCTGACCCATAGCGCACTCAGTCGATGGACCAGGTCATGACAACATCACAGTCGTCAGACTTAGTGTGGGTTGCGGTGTTTGATCCTAAGAACGATCTTGATCGAGTCCATGAACATCGGAGCGACGGTCGGTACTTCTCTGGACGTCCGGTACGAAGTGTTCACATCGAACAATCCTTCTATACTGCGTTCGTACTGATTTATCACTCCAACCCTCTTACCTGCAGTACATCTTTGCCAGATCGAAGAGCTCCTATTGCCGTTGTTGGACTCGTACTTTCGTCGGACGAGGCCTACATTTGTGCGAAAGGAGCTGGGTCGCGGAGAGCAAGGTTAAACCCGCGTTCGCGGCCGTTGGTCTGAACATTCAATCCGCGTCACTCACGAAGCGACCGCCGCAACGGAACAACGTTGTCCATAGGTAAGCAAGTGGCCGTCCGCTGTGACTCTCCGTCAATCGGCGCGTACACCAGCCTCATCACGTTGCGGGAGCATCCAACAGTCTATGCGCTCCACACCGGTGACACCCCACTCGATCCAATTAACCAAGTACGGCCTCGTCAACTGCTACCTGGTTCGGGAGAGTGACTCATTCACGCTGATTGACGCCGCCGTATCTGACTGCCACGACGCGATCCTGGCCGCCGCTGCAGCTGAGGGGCTGCCGATTAGCCGAATCTTGCTGACGCATGCGCATCTGGATCACGTCGGCTCCGTGGATGCGCTTTTGGAACGGCTGACCGGCGCGCAGCTTGCCGCCAGCGAACGCTCCCTGCCGCTTCTGCGCCGGCCGCCGGATAAGACGCTGCGCCTCGATGAGCCACACGGCCCGGGTAGTGACAAGATTAAGGGCGGCCTTCCCGGGATTCGCTCTGTTCCCACGCATCTTGTGTCCCACGGCGATCTTTACGGCTCGCTGCGCGCCATCGCCACTCCCGGCCATATTCCGGGACATCTCTCCTACCTCGACGAACGCGATGGGACGCTTTTCGCAGGCGATGCGTTGATGGCCGTGGGGCGCCTGGCGGTCTGCAACAACACACCCTGGTACTTTCCGGTCAAGTACTTCGCCTGGAGTCCTTCGACCGCCGTCCAGAGCGCACAACGCTTACTTGATTATCCCATCCAACGCTTCGCCTGCGGGCACGGCCCAGTCCGCAGCGGGGGTCTCGCGGAGCTCCAGCAGGCTGTCGCCGCCGCATCCTCCTAAAGAACCGCCGCCGAGGTCGACGAAGACCAGCAACGACTAACTTTGCAGCGCCTCCTGCAAACCTCCAAGCATCCGGTTCAGGTCCTTGTCGCTCCGCCGCTGATCTTCAATTTTGGCGATCGAGTGCATCACCGTCGTGTGGTGCTTGCCGCCAAACTGCCGCCCGATCTCCGGCAGGGAAGCTTCGGTCATCTGCTTTGCCAGGAACATCGCAATCTGCCGCGGAACTACTACCGCACGCGAATTGTTCTTCTGCTTCAGTTCTGACACTCGCATGCCGAACTGCTCGGCCACCGCTTTCTGAATGGCCTCAATCGTCACCTTTCGAACCTGCGTGTCGATAAACTGCTTCAGGCACTGCTGTGTGATCGGCAGCGTGATCTCGACCCCGTTCATGCTGGTCCAGGCAAACAGCCGGGTCAGCGCGCCCTCGAGTTCGCGCACATTAGTGCGAATGTTTGAAGCAATAAACAGCGCCACATCAATCGGCAGCGTCATCTGGTCGCTGTCTGCCTTCTTCTGCAGAATCGCGACCTTGGTCTCGAGGTCAGGCGGCTGGATGTCTGCGATCAGCCCCCACTCGAAACGCGAACGCAGCCGGTCCTCGATCTCGGGCAGCTCCTTCGGCGGCCGATCCGAGGCGATCACAATCTGCTTCATGTTCTCGTGGAGCGCGTTGAAGGTGTGGAAGAACTCCTCCTGGGTGCGCTCTTTTTGCGCAAGAAATTGAATGTCGTCGATCAACAGCAGATCGACCGAGCGGTACTTGTCGCGGAAGCTGGTCATCTTGTCATAGCGCAGCGAGTTGATCATCTCGTTGGTGAACTTCTCGCTCGAGACATAGCAGATCGAAGCAACCGGCTGGCGGCGCTTCAGCTCATGTCCGATCGCCTGCATGATGTGCGTCTTGCCCAGGCCGACGCCGCCGTAGACAAACAAAGGGTTGTAAGCCTTTGAAGGTCGCTCCGCCACGGCCAGAGCCGCCGCGCGCACAAACTGGTTGCCTGATCCGGTCACAAAGCCGTCGAAGGTGTAACGCGGGTTTAGCTGCGCCGCGGTGCTCCAATCAAAACGCCCCTGTTGCGCCGCCGCAACCGCCTGCTGCTGACGAACGGTGTCCGCGGCGGATTCGATCTCCGCCCGGGGACGCGCGGGCGCACCCGGCGCATGGCTGGGCACAGGTGGAAAGCCCCCATCCTCGCGCATCTTCTGCACGCTCGGGTCTTCCTCCGGCGTGACGAACCTCACGTCCTCGAAGTCCAGCTCGAGGGTGTCGAGCGCCTCCTGGATGAGATCACCGTAGCGATCACCGATGTGGTGAAACTCCTCAGTCGGCACGCGGACCAGCAGAACCTTGCCCTGCACATGGCTGTAAACAGTTGGCTTGAACCAGATCTCATAATGCTGGCGGTTAATCTTTTTCTGGAGAGCGCCCAGGATGCGAACCCACGGGTTGAGTGCTGCGGGGGCCGCGGTTGTGGAGAAAGACATACGTTCAAATCCTTCGTGCGACGCTGAGGCGTCCTTTACCAGGCTTGATGTGCTGCGACCTGCGTCATCGAACCCGGTGTGAACCGAGCCGAGAAGCGCAACGGGGCAAGACGCAGAAGGCTGGGTAAAAGTGGAGCAGGGTAACGTGTGGCGAATTTTAACTGGTTGAGATTTTGCTGAACTTCTCGACTGCCGGAGGAATCTCCCAAGCGGTGCTCAGACTAGCACAATCCGGCCCGCCGGCAAGGCTTGTTTCGGGAGAGCTTTTATGCTTTCGGCCCGGTTGCACCACGATTGGTGAAAGGCCCCGGATAGGCTGCGAATAAAGCTAAAAACAGCGCAAGGTGCTGTACTTTATGGCAGCGGATGCGCGCAAGATATCACAATTCCGGAGGGGCGTGATGGGGCTCGATTGCCACGGTATGTCCCCGCTCTCAGTCTATGGCATGGCAGAATCCACCCGCTTCTACCGCGATCTGCTTCACTGAAAGAGTGTGTCGAGTTCACCGCCGCTGCCGCCGCCAGGTCTCTTTCATTGAGCCCTGCTGCGGCACAGCTCTCCGATGCTGAGCGCCGATCGGCAGTCTCTGCTGGTGCTGAACACTGCTTATGAAACTGACGATGAGCGCGCGCCTATGCGCGACCCGCTCACCCTTGAAGCACATGTGAAGCATATGGCGATGTGTGCCTCTACATCGGCTGTCCGGACGGGGCCAGGCCTTTCATGTTGCATCGCAAAGGCTCACCCATTCGCTCCCGCGCATCGCTCCCTGCGGAATAAGCAACTCTACGTTAAGGATCCCCACGGCTATCGTCTGTGCCTGCACTGCCCGGTCTGACTCAAACTCGGGGCGGCGGTCGATACACGCCGACGACCCGCCTCGTCCAGGTGAGCAAGGGCACGGCCGCCTCAAAGCCTGCCACAACGCTGTTGAAGAATCGCGGCCTACACACCTCCTCGCGGCTCAGATGGCGTGCCATAAAGAAGTGCTTGTACCAAAGAAACTCGGCGCCCGGCGCATGCTCGTCATACTCCTTTGGAAAGCGGCGATATCGCTCGCCGGTAAGCCCTTTCCAATGCTTCAGCAGCGGGCGTGCACTTAGAAGTTGGTCGAGCTGTTCATGCTCAATGTAGAAGACCGGCCGCAGAGATTTCGTCTGTCGGCTTGAAGGCATGTAGATTCCGAAGCCGATTACCGTATCCTCCTCCGTAGCGCCGAAGGAGAGGTAGATGCCGGGATTGGACTCGAACATAGAGGTTGGGGTTTCCGAGAAGAACGCCTTTACCTTGGTCCGCAGCAACGGCGCAGCGGCGGCCGCCTTCGACCGCAACACTGGCCTCGAGATCCTGCGGGTCGAAAATTCGACGCCCGGAAGTCGCGGACTGAGCGCCCGCTTCAACTCCATGGTCAGATGCGTCATCGGCAACTCGACGTGCTCGATATACGACCTGCGATGCGACGCAAACCAGGCAATGTCATCCTTGTGCCGGGCGGCAGCCTCAAAGTAGGCGAAGGTCTTCTTTGTGAACGCGAGGGTAGACGGCATTGGGGCTATGGAGGCGTTGCCAGCCTACCACGCGTCCGCATCCCGTGAGCTTCCAGGGCCAGACTCTGCCTGCTCGTCGGCATTGCCCGACTTCTTTGCCTAAGCTATACTTAGTCTTTGTCCGCCGGGCGCTTTTCTGCTCTTCCGCAGGGACGAACACCCTCAGCTATCAAGGATTCTTTATGCCGAAGCGCACATTCCAGCCGAACCGCCGCCACCGTGCCAAGACGCACGGTTTTCGCGTGCGGATGAAGACCAAGAGCGGGGCCGCCGTGCTTTCCCGTCGCCGCGCCAAGGGCCGCCATCGCGTATCTGTCAGCGCCGGACATCGCGACTAACGTCCGCCGCGCACACGCCCGTTCGATCAGCACTCCTGGTTTGAGGCCGAGCATGGCCGCTTTGACCGAGTACACCCTTTCTGAGCCCACATGCGTTGTTGCGAGAGCAAGCCTCTCCGGTTCGCGGCTGCGCAAGCATGCTGACTATCAGCGCGTATACAAGAGCGGCCGCAAACAGTTTTCGTCCTCGGCGAGCTACTTCTTTCGATTGCGCGCCGCTGATGAGGCTGCCGTTGCCGGATCGGGCCCGCGCGTGGGATTGACGGTGGGCCGGGTCATGGGCAATGCGGTCGCTCGCAATCTGATCAAGCGACGCATGCGTGAGGCCGTCCGCATGCATCTCTCTGCGCTTACCGCAGACGTCGATCTGGTCCTGCATCCGAAAAAGTCTGTTACCGCGCTCGAGTTCGAGTTGCTTCAGCGCGACATCCTCAAGCTCCTGCGAACGGTCCAGAGCGCCGCTGCCAGGATCGTATGAGTGCCGCTGGAGCTCTAAGCCTCGTCTATCGCCGACTGCTCTCGCCGCTCTTGCACGCCGGTGCGGGCTCAGCCTGCCGCTTTCAGCCTACGTGCTCCGAGTACGCAAGCATCGCGGTTTCTGAGTACGGCTGGTTTCGCGGAGGCGCCATGGCTGCGTACAGACTCCTGCGCTGCCATCCACTCGCTCGTAGCGGCTGGGATCCGGTCGCCACACGCCGTCCATGAGGCAGGCAGACCAGGTCAGCCGGGTGCGCGAGGTTGGATGCCTGCGACTAGGAGTTCTTTCACCGAGAACTAGCGCTGCACCAGGTTTGAAGGAAGTGCGTGAAGGTAGACAGCACGCTCAAGCCCGCAGGCAGGTACGATAAGGCTAGCGTCTTTTTCTAGGAATCTAAACTTGGCAGAGATACAGAACCCAAACCAGCAAGGCGGCGGACGGGACACAAACTCGCTGCTGATGTTTTCCGCCCTCTTTCTCGTTGTCTTTCTCGGGCTCCAGTACTTCCGGCAGAAGTCTGCCCCGCCGCCCACGCCCGCCGCCCAGCACGCCGCCAACGCCACTCCAGCTCCTGGCCCCGCAGGCGCGCCAACTCGCAGCGCTCCCGCTCTGCCGGCCGCTGACGCTGCCGCCGTGCAGGCTGCAGCCGAGTCCTCCATCGTGGTCGAGAATGAGTTGTACAAGATCACCCTCTCGAACCGAGGCGCGCAGGCCACCTCCTGGATCCTGAAGAAGTACAAGGACGATGAGGGCAAGCCGTTAGACCTGGTCAATCACGCTGCTGCCGCTGCCTACGGCTATCCTCTGTCGCTCTACACCTATGACGAGAGCCTCACGGCCGGCCTTGCTCAGGCACTCTATGTTCCGTCCAGTACCAGCGCCATTTCCGCTCCAGGCTCGCTAACCTTCACCTACCAGGCAGCGGGTGTTTCAGTCAGAAAGACTTTCGCCTTCGACCATAGCTATGTCATTCATGCGCAGGTCTCCGTGACCCGCAACGGAGTGCCCCTCGACGCGAAGCTGGCCTGGCCCTCCGGCCTCGGCGACCAGAACACCCTGCCCCAGTACGCCAGCGGCATGTTTGATTCCTCGGAGAACGGCAAGGCCGACCAGGTCGCGGCCAAAAAGGTCTCCGGCGGCCAGACCCTGCGCGGCGCCTATGACTGGGCGGGCATTAGCGACCTCTACTTTGCCGCTGTCTTTCTCCCCGACAAGCCGCAGTCCTCTGAACTCGTCACCCTGCACAACCCGATCGATCTGCCACGTAACCGCAAGCATCCCGATCCGAAGGAGGTCGACAAGGCCTCCGTTCTCGGCATCGCCCTCGGCAGCGCCGGCGTCATCGACACCCGCCTCTTCGTCGGGCCCAAAGCACTCGGCGTTCTCAGCTCACTCCACGGCACCGACGGCGGTCCCAACCTCGAGAAAGTCGTGAGCTTCGGCTGGTGGGCGGTGGTCTCGAAGCCGCTCTTCCTGCTGTTGAATTTCCTCCACAACCGCGTCATCGGCAATTGGGGCTGGGCGATCCTGATCCTTACCCTCATCCTCAACATCGCCATGCTGCCCACCCGCGTCGCCATGATGCGCTCGTCCATGAAGATGCAGCGCATCCAGCCGCAGATGGACGCCATCAAGCAGCGCTATGCCAAGTACAAGGCCACTGACCCCAAGCGGCAGGAGATGAACAAGGAAGTCTTCGATCTGCAAAAGCGGGAAGGCGTCAACATGTTCGGCGGCTGCCTGCCCATGCTGATCCAATGGCCGCTGCTGTTCGGCTTCTATCGCATGCTCTCAAACGTGATCGAGCTGCGCCAGGCGCACTGGCTCTGGCTCCCTGATCTCTCGGCCCCCGATCCGTACCACATCCTCCCCATCTTTTTCATCATCTCCATGTTCGGCACGCAATGGCTTACCCCCTCGCCCGGCGTCGACCCCGCGCAGCAGCGCATGATGGCCCTTACCATGCCCGCGGTCTTCGGCTTCATGACCTGGAACATTGGTTCCGGCCTGGCTCTCTACTGGGCCTGCTCCAACGTCCTCGGCATCGTGCAGCAGGTAGTGATGAACCGAACCACGATGGGTCGAGAACTGCGCGCTCTGGCAGCCAAGCGAGCCGCCAGAAAGAGCGGCACCTCCGGCGCCAAGATCATCAATGCTCGCCGCTGACGAGTGCCGAAGGGCGGTTCGTGCATGCCGCCTGGGAACGAGCAGTTCAACGAGTTCGCCGCGGCTCAAGGCGCAATAATCCCTCCGGTTGTGGTGAGATACTGAGGCTGATGCCCATCCAAGATCTCAAAAGCGCTGCGCACTCGGTCGCCGAAGTCCTGAAGCTGCTGACCGCGAGCGGTCTTCGTCTCCGCTACCGCATCACCGCCGGAGCGGGCGCCGCGGATCCCGACGGACTTGAAGCCCGCGAAATCTACGTCGAGCTGTCCGGCCCTGACTCGCCGCTCCTAACCGACCGGAACGGCGAGCTCCTGCGCGCGCTTGAACACGTCGCCGCCCGCATCGTCCGCCTTGACTCCGACGAACACGACCGCATCTCCTTCGACGCCGACAACTTCAAGGCGAACCGTGCGCGCGAGCTCAGGCTCTCCGCAGAAGCTGCGGCAGAGAGAGTCCGCGCGAGCGGCCAGCCGCTGCAGTTCCCGCCCATGAGCTCGCGCGAACGCCGCATGCTGCACCTCGCCATGCGCACCTTTACCGACATGCAGACCGCCTCCGTCGGCGAGGGTCCTGCTCGCTCGCTGGTCGTCTTTCCCGCAGGCTACGACCAGTCCAGCTTCGTACCGGCGCCCGTGGCCATGCGCCCGGGCTTCGCACGCGGCGGCAGCGGCCGTCGACCGGACCATCGAGAAGACCGCCGTCCGGATCGCGATCGCCGACGCTGATCGTGTATCCCGGTGCTATTGAAGCCGATACCATCGTTGCCATAGCGACACCCCCGGGCCGCGGCGGCATCGGCATCGTTCGGATATCCGGACCTCGCGCTCTTCTCCTTGCCACACCTCTGCTCCGGATGGCCACTCCGCTCGAACCTGCGCGCGCCCGCTTCTGCGAGCTGATCGATCCCGGAACCAGCCTCAAGCTCGACGAAGCAGTCGTGACCTGGTTCCGCGGCCCTCGCTCCTATACCGGCGAAGACGTAGTCGAGATCGCCGCCCACGGCGCGCCCGTCGTCCTCGAAATGATTGTGCGGCAGACCCTTGAGGCGGGTGCACGCCTCGCAGATCCCGGCGAGTTCACCGCCCGCGCCTTCTTTTCCGGACGCATGGATCTTACCCAGGCTGAAGCCGTCCGCGACCTCATCGAGGCTCAAACCCTCTACCAGGCGCGCGTCGCCGCCGAGCAGATGGGCGGCGCAGTCTCGCGTCGCATTGCACCCGCCAAGAGCGAGCTGATCGCCCTCATCGCCGCACTCGAAGCCGGCATCGACTTCGCTGAAGACGACACCCCAGTCTTGTCCGTCGGAGAAATCGTAACCGCGATTGATACAATTACCGTCGCGCTCACCCAACTGGAGCGCTCCTTCACCCACGGCCGCCTTGTTCACTCCGGTCTCACGCTCGCCATCGTGGGCAAACCGAACGTCGGTAAATCATCGCTCTTTAACCGGCTCGTCGAGCGCGAGCGTGCCATCGTCACGGCCACGCCTGGAACCACGCGCGACCCCGTCTCTGAGCGCGTCTCCCTCAACGGCATTCCTCTACAGCTGATCGATACTGCCGGCCTGCGAGACTCAACCGACGAAGCCGAACTCATAGGCATCGCCAAATCGCGTGAAGCCCTGGCGGAGGCAGACCTTGTACTAGCTGTCATTGATGCGTCGGACCCCGTGAGTGCTGACCACCACTTCCTTGACTCACTCGCCGGCCGTCCTGTGCTGGTCGTCGCCAACAAGTCCGATCTTGTTAACGAAAGCGCCGTGCTGCCCGCGTGTGCTGTCAGTACCTCGGCTCGAACCGGAGAAGGGATCGAGCTGTTAAGACAAAAGATTGCTCAGGCGTTGCAATTTCCAGGCACGGGAACCGACAGCGGCATGCTCACCAACCTGCGCCAGCACCAGGCGATCCTGACCGCGCTCTCGACCCTTGCAGCCGCTCGCAACTCAGCCATGAGCGATACGCCCCACGAGATGCTGCTGCTGGAGCTCTACGCCGCCCTGGCTGAGATCGACGCCCTGACCGGCGCCACCACCTCCGACGACATCCTAAAGCTCATCTTCTCCACCTTCTGCATCGGAAAATAGAGCAGCGTCCAGCAGGGTCCAGTGAGATATTGAAAGACTCCACTTAACCCTTGTTATTCCTGCGTTTAGTGTCTAGTATGGTCTCGCTGGAGACACAGAGAGCCAGATCGTTTTATGTCTCCAGCATGTCTCCAGAGGGCCGTATGTCTCCGGCGAACTCTTTGGAGACATACGATAGAGGCGTGATGGCACTCACAGACGCGGAAATCAAGAAGGCCAGGCCTAAGGCAGCCCGCTACATGAAGAGCGACGGCAGCGGGCTCTCTCTAGATATCCTGCCCAGCGGCAAGATGAGTTGGCTTTATCGCTACCGGCTCGACGGGGCCACTGAGAAGGTCATCCTCGGTCGCTACCCTGACCTGACCTTGAAGGCCGCGCGAGAGAAGCGGAGCGAGCTGGCGGCAATGGTGGCGAGTGGCCGCTCACCAGCCAAGGAGAGGAAGCAGGCTCTCGCTGGTGGAGAGGCGACGGTCGAAAGCTTCGGACAACGCTTCTACCGCGAGCAGGTGACGAAGAACCGGAAGAACCCGGCCGACATCCTCCGCTACCTCACTGCCGAGATCAATCCCACGCTGGGCCAGAAGCTACTCAAGGAAGTCACGGTACTCGATGTGCAGGCCTTGGTCTACCGCAAGCGCGATCATGGCCGCATAGCAGCTGCCATCGCAATCCGCCGCGTCCTGAAGCAGCTCTTCGACTATGCCCTGGAATTGCAGCTTGTCCCAATGAACCCGGCGACGCAGGTTGCCAGCCGCTACATCGGGAAAGCCCGTAAGCGCTCGCGTGTGCTCTCTGCGAAGGAAATCAGGCTTTACCTCCGCACGATCTACCAGAGCAACATGCGTCGGCAGTTCAAGCTCTCGCTGCACATTCTTCTGCTCACGATGGCGCGCAAGTCCGAGCTGCTCCTGGCTCGCTGGGAGAACGTGAACCTTGATGCCGGGGAATGGCTGGTGCCGCCGACGAACGCGAAGAACGGCAAGCCGCACATCGTCTACCTCTCGTCACAAGCGGTAAAGATGTTTCGAGAGCTACGCGCTCTCGCAGGCGACTCCGAGCTGGTGCTCCCGGGCCGCAACAGCAGCAAGCGTCCATTCGCGGCCAACGCTCTCAACAAAGCTCTCGATGGGCTGACCTTTGAGATGGATCCGCTCACCATTCATGATCTGCGTCGCACCGGCGCCACGCTGCTGACAGAAAATCGCTTCGACAAGGATGTTATCGAGAAGGCGCTCAATCACACCAGGGAAGGCATCCGTGCGGTCTACATCGTGGCCGAACATGCCGAGGAGCGCAAGAGAATGCTGCAGTGGTGGGCGGACTACGTCGACGGGCTGGTGAACGAAAGCAAGGTGCTCACCGGCAACTTCGGCAATGTTTCCGCCTAAAACTCAACACGCGCCCCGCTGGTGCTGACACACCGGGCGAGGCGCTAACCGCAACTCGCCCAAAGGAGGGGCGGAATCATGGCTAAAAAGAAGGCTAGCAGCAAGGCACCCCACGAAGTCTCCCTCTCAAAAAAGCAGAAGGAACAGCAGATCAAGACGTTTTCCATGGCGGCAATGGAGATGGCCATGGCCGAAGATCAAACCTCCCTTGACAGCGCCTCCAGTAAGGCCTCGAAGGCGCTGTTAAAGCTTTGGGGCGGCAGCATGGAGGCACCTAAACTTCTATTGGCCCTTGAACTGGGCTTGAGATCTGCAAAGAAAGGAATGGCAGCCGGGCATCTCGCAGAAGGCATCGAGGAGGGCGTCAGACAGGGGCGACTCCGAGAACTCCCAGGCGGCTTAATAGACGTTGCGGCCGCTCCTGCTCTCGAGCCAGCCAAGACCAACAATCGGCCCAATCTAAACTGCTACCAGAGCGCCGGGACTCCGGACGGTGGCACCCCCAGCTCCTTACCGGTTGCAGCCGAAACCGAATCCTCACTGACCCCGCCGCCGAGTACGGCATGGGCAGTCGAAAGCCTCAGGCCGCCTTGTGACATTGGCATTCCCTGGGAGATCGAGGAGGAGGCTCCCAGGTGGCCGGACGGCACACGCATGTACCACTCGGACGAGGGGACTCTCACCAAGGCTGTGGCCGAGGTCCTCCGCGCTGTTCATCCGTCAGGGAAGTTTGACGACAACCCCCACTATTGCTTGGCCTACGCACTTGAGCGGGCGTTGTATGAGGGCGGGGCAGCTGGCGAAGGTGATGATGTTCTTGACCACTGCTATCTCTCCATGGCCTTTCTTGCTGGTGTTGCCTGGGCGAAGAAAAATCATGCCATCGGAAAGCCGCCTGTCGAACAGGAGCCCTGGTTTGCTGCCGGTCTTCTTGACATAGAGCCCGAAAGAGAGTCGGCTGCGGAGTTTCGGAAGTCCATCGGGATTATCAGAATAGCCGGCAATTTTGACGAGAGATTCCCGCATTTAAAAGCGGAGCTCAGACGAGTCGAGCTCCGCGGGGACAAGCCCTCACCAGAACTGCTTGATGCTCTGGAGTTGCGCCTCGTCGCCGCTGGCTAGTCCTCGCAGTCCGCCAGTCGTTCCATGGGAAGAGATGGCCAGAATGCGCCTCGCCTGGCCTGCTTAGGAGCTTGTGGAGACAAGGATCGTCTCGGGAACGGAGTGCGCGAATGGCAAACCCTGTGCCAGATGGGAGGTCGTATGTTAGCGATTGCTGGTGGCATCCTGATTGCTCTTGCGGTACTTGCCTTGCTGCCTGTTGTAGCGTTTGGCTCGTGGTTTATCTGGAAGGGCTGCAGATGGAAAACGCTGCTGACGATAAACGGAGGCAAAGCAAAGTCTCGCCGGATTCTGGGCCAGCGTCCATTGCGGGCGCGGGCTTGAAGCCAGCGAGAAAGGCGCCTCACGCCGCGTGAGCACTGCCTGTCCTTTCCGGGCAGATCCGGTCTGGCACCAGGTAAATACTCATGAGGCCCTCGTACGGCAGACCTGAACGCTCGCTGTTGTTGACGACGTGGCCGGCGATGGGGACGAGCAAGATTACGACCGCTCGCCTAATCGGAGTACGACGGAGCGGCCGCCGCTTGATCTGCTGCGGCCTTATGAACCGGAGACGATGACGGCAGCGGAGTGCAATCCGCTGGTCCGGAACCCGCGTAAACAAAGGACTGCAGATGCAGAACAGCGCCAAGCGAGCAGCCTGGGTGCAGTACTACAGGTTTGCCAGAAGCGCTTCAATCGCTGATTTCTGCACCACTGATTATATCAGGATGGCTCCTTGAGGCTTTGGCTTGCTCACCCCGACACTGGTTACGTGGCTTGTAGAAGAACAGGCCGGGGTAGGCTGCTCGTCAGCTTCATGTAGAACGAGTTAGTTCGGCATTTGAGGCTGCAATTTCTCCTGTGGCGATTTGTGCCATAGCATGAGCACCACTTTCTCCGGAGTAGACGGCTCGGTCTGAAAGTATTCGAAGAACCATACTAAAGACCAGCCCTGCCAACCACTTATGTGCTGGCAGACCGTGTAGTCTCCACATTGGTACCACCCTTTTGGCCGTTTCTCAACCGAGTACTCCTCCGCCGAAGGCACGAAGTAGGCGTCTTTCTCGAGTTCTACCATTATGTCTCGAATTCTCAGCTGGATCGCTTGATCCAAAGTGTGGAGGTGCTCGAACGAATCATGCAGATCCAAAACATGCCTCACCATAGGTGAAGCCTACTTTATCAGCCAATTGGATTTGCGGGTAGATTTTACCGAGATTACTTGGCCTGAACTGATCGCTTCCTACTTGCCCTAGACTGCTTCGCGGTGGCTACAAATTGATCCAGCGCTGGACTGAGCAATGCGGCGCGCTTAGGTTCGACAGTTAATTGCTTCCTTTCGCCATCAAAGGTCCATTCAAGCAGGTCGCCCTCGCGAAGATCATAAAGGTTACGAACCTCGACCGGCACGGTCACTTGGAATTTTGCTGCGATCTTTGCGACAGCCGGCTTCATCGTGCACCGGCGATCGTCAACTAAAGAGGGTGACATGTTAAATTCTCCTGGAAGCTTAGTTTCTGAAGTTCGGAGGGTGGTTGTCATCGAGCACGGAGACATGTTTGTCTGGCTCGGTAGTCTGCGTCTGAAGCTCTTCCCAGTGATACCCGATCAGCAGCAGAAAGCCCAATACCAGGAAGGCCATGCCAACGTACCCGATAAAAGCCGCCCTGCGGTCCGAAAGGTTAGAGGTGAAATCAGGCGAAGTGATCCTTAAACCCTTGTACTCCGTGCGGTTTAAGTCGTTCGCACGCCCGAACTCGGCGATGTGACTCCACTTTTTCTCGCGATCTCGCTCACGCTCACGGTAAAACAAATCAAGAGCCAGAACTAAGGCGCCAATCAAGTTGAGAAACTCCCCCAGCATTCCGAGCTCGTGCGGCGCCATGTTGTGCTCCGGAAACACCTGTCAGACGATAATACACTGTTTATCGTCGGATTTTCGGAAAACCTGAAGAGTGTCCCAATTTGGTCATTGGACGAATCTCGCCGGCCAAATGGATCGCGAACTTTATCGGCAAAAGTTCGACAGTCTTCAGTGATACACCTGCATTGACCCGTACATCTATCTTTTCACTCGGCCCCACAATGACCGGCCATCCGCATGATGCTACTCGCTGAACAGACTAGATCATGCTTCAAGCAAATGTGTCCTGAGAGACACAGTCTCCGGTGCCACACGGTGCAACCGGGCACAACGATCCAGCCCTAAGTAGCTGAGATTAAACGGCAAAAGGAACTATGGCCATGTTGTTCAGCCTCCTCTAACGGACCCGGCGTCAATAACGCCATCCCAAAGAACGAGATTTTCTATGAGATCCCTTGAGACAGCTGGCCGGCCGCCATGAAACTCCAGCCCACTAAGGGATACGATGAAGGCGGAAATACGAGAAGGCGGCGCTTTCCTTACTTTTGGAACCACACCGAAGTACTTCGCGATTCCGCGGAGGGCTTCTGCCCCGCGTATTGACATGGTATCCGCGCACCGGAGCAGCCGCCCCGGGGCCCTCCACGCGCTGTGCTGCGATGCCGTTGTCGCTGGGCATTCCACGTGGGCCGGCGGCGCACGCGATACCCCCTTATGAGCAATGTGTTCCATTCGCTCGAGTTTCGCCGGACCGCCTTGCTGACAGCGAGGTCTTGTTAGGTCATCCGGGTAGCAATGTCAGCTACATCGACAGAAGTGGCGAATTACTTTAATCAAATGGCTGTCGGTTTGAGGTTGTCTACAAGTCGCAGACGACGCGCTTGATCGTCATCTCCACCGGCGCGCCATCTTTGCCGGTCGCCTCCACCTTATCCGTCCACATCTTCAAGTGCTTGCCGAGCAGCTCGTATCCCCTCATTGCGGCCGAGAATTGCTGAGCTTCCCGGGCCTCCAAGATGGAAGCCA